>CASECF010000069.1 GCA_949286245.1 uncultured Alphaproteobacteria bacterium | reverse complement strand
GCTTAGATGAAGATAAAATTAAACATTATGTAGAATTTCAAGGACGACAGGATTTAGGTCAGCTCCGTTTGGAGCTGTAAGGAAAAGGCTCCCAAAGGTGCCTTTTCTATAGAACCCCCAGTTTACTGGGGGATATCTATTCATAAGGTAGAATTGAACCGTAGTAATTTTATTTGTCTTTCATATACATTCATTCCTGATTTTAATGAAAAATTATACACTATTCATAATTAAGCTTATAAAAAAAATAAATGTAAAAATCTTTTTCTTGTTTTTGAAAGTGTTATTTGTATTTTGTTTCACGTAGAACATTTTGTATAAAAAAAACACTTGAAAAGATTTTTTTTTATAGATATGTTGAAAACATAATAAAATAGAAAGGATTTTGTTTCACGTGGAACAATTTGATTTTTTAAAACCGGCTCTTTCTGATTTAAAAACGTACCAGTCTTGTGTTTTAGAGTGGCAGAAATCCATGAATTTAATCGCTCCTTCAACCATTCCTGTTTTTTGGGAAAGACATATTCTTGATTCAGCTCAAGTTTATCCTTATATTCCCAATAATGCTCATGTTATGGTGGATCTTGGATCCGGAGCTGGTTTTCCTGGATTAGTGTTAGCAATTCTCAATAAAAAATTAAATGGTCCTCTTAATCAGATTTTTTTGATAGAAAGTGATATAAAGAAAAGTATTTTTTTGAGGGAAACTGCTCGAAAATTATCTGTTCCAATTCAAGTTGTTAATAAAAGGATAGAACAAGTTTCCGATATTCAGGCCGATGTTTTAACAGCCAGAGCGGTTTCTTCCGTTCAACAATTGTTGACTTGGAGTCGTTCTTTGATAACCCCCTCAACCACTTGTTTGTTTTTAAAAGGGGCAAAAGTAGACGAGGAATTAACGGGTACATCGGTTTCATTTATTTCTCAAAAGATACAATCCCTCACTTCTTTAGATGGGTGTATTTTAAAATTAACGGAGGTTCACTATGAATAATAAACCGCGTATTTTTTGTGTCTCTAATCAAAAGGGAGGAGTGGGTAAAACCACCACAACAATTAATTTGGCTACGGCACTGGCTGCTTTAGAGAAAAAAGTTCTTGTTATCGATTTGGATCCTCAGGGAAATGCAACGGTGAGTGTCGGCTTAAAGCGACAACAAGGTGCTCAAAATTCTTATACGGTTTTAACAGGTCGAGATCGTTTGGATGATTCTGTTGTTGAAACAAATATTCCTTTTTTATTTCTTTTACCGGCCAGTAAAGAACTTTTGGGAATGGATATTGAATTGGCAGGTGTTGAAAAACCGCAATTTTTTCTCCAAAAAGCGTTATCTCAAACAGAGCAATTTGACTATATTTTTATTGATTGTCCTCCGGCTGTTGGTTTGCTGACCATGAATGCTTTGGTTGCTTCCGATAATGTTATTATTCCTGTTCAGTGCGAGTATTTAGCGTTGGAAGGTGTTGCTGATTTAATGAAAACAATTGAACGGGTTAAACGGAATTTTAATCCTAATTTATCTGTTCATGGTATTGTTATGACGATGTTTGATGTTCGCTCTAATTTGTCTAAATCTGTTGTGAGTGACGTGAAAGAATTTTTTGGTCGTATGGTATACGATACGGTTATTCCTCGAAATGTTCGAATTCCGGAAGCTCCATCTTACGGAAAACCCGTCATGCTATATGATTTTAAAAGTGTCGGAGCTCAAAGTTATATTCGTTTGGCGGCCGAAGTGTTAAAACGAGAAAAGGAGTTGATTTGTCATGGATAAAAATTTAGGATTAGGAAAAGGTTTAAGTGCTCTTATGGGGGAAGATGATAATATTGTCTTATCTCAACCCGTTTCTGTTCATACACCGGATGAAACACATCATATTTTATTGGTGCGTATCGATTCTTTAGTGCCAAGCCCTTATCAACCAAGACGTGTTTTCAATGAAGATGATTTAAATGATTTGGTTTCATCTATTCGTGAAAAAGGTGTTCTTCAACCTTTGTTGGTTAGAAAAAATCCACGAAAATCAGATGGATATGAAATTATCGCCGGTGAAAGACGTTTTAGAGCTTCTAAAAAAGCAGGTCTTGATAAAATTCCGGTTATTGTAAAAGATTTTAATGATAAAGCAGCACTCGAAGTAGCGTTGATTGAAAACCTTCAACGAGAGGATTTAAATCCTTTGGAAGAGGCGGAGGCTTATCGGCGTTTATTAAAAGATTTTCATTATACTCAAGAAGAACTTTCTAAAGTGATTGGTAAAAGTCGAAGTCATTTAGCTAATCAAATTCGTTTATTGGATCTTCCGGATTCTATCAAAAAACTTGTTGAAGAAAAACAATTAACAGCTGGTCATGCACGCGCTCTTTTGACGGCAGAAGATCCAGAAAATTTAGCACACCAAATTATCTCAAAAGGATTGAGTGTGCGAGAAACCGAAAAAAGAGCATCTCATTCTTCCGTTTATAAGGCTGTCCGAAAAAAAGCTAAAGAAATGCAAGAACCTTCACAACAAGATAAAGATATTATTGCTTTGGAATCTGAATTGACACAAATGCTTAAAACACCTGTCGTCATTAAATGGAATGGGAAAGGGGGATCTGTCTTGATTTCATATAATACTTTAGATAAATTAGATATTATTTTACAACGCCTTACCTCTGGTGGATTGGTAGAAGAATAAATTTAATTTATTTTTTAATAAAATCAAAAAATCTTCTTCTGAACAGGGGGAGATTTTTTTATGATTCGAGGAACATTACCTGTGTAAGTAAATTGATGAAGATATATCCATATCTTCGCACTATAAAGAAGAGATGGAACAGCTAATATATAGAAAACAGAGTAATTGTGTGTATCACTGCCATTATCATTAGTGATAGTGACAAAATACCGTAAGAAGATATTTAAGGCAGGCGTATATGGATTTTTTAAGAAATGGGTGGGAGAAATTCATAAATACTACCCACAAATAGAGTTCATTGAACAAAACCATGATAAAGATCACATACATCTTCTGGTATCTATTCCACCACAGATGAGTGTGGGAATGTTATGCGTATAATTAAATCTAATACGGCACGATGAAGAAGGTGTATCCGTTTCTTAAAAATGTTATTTTGGCATGAAAAGTGTTTGATCGGATGGCAATTTTGTCGGTACTGTTGGTATCAACGAGGCCGTGATACAAAGGGTATATTGAACACCAAGGGTGCGAAGATATGAGGTAAACTTGGTTTGATCTAAAATATCACCTGTATTAGGCGGTAGAGTTTCATTTGACCATAACACAATCCGTATAAGTAGTTGGATGAAGTTATATCTCCCAAGCTATTAGGGTTAGAATCTTTTTTTTGAGGGGGGGGGCGTTCGGAACAGGTGAGACCACCTCTTGTTTTTGTTTGTGATGGTTTAGGAGGAGATATCTGTTTACTTTCTGATATCTAAAAAATATCTTGTCTCGAGACTTATCTGTGTTGGTGTTTTAGTTATTTTATGAGTGGATGAATTGAAGTAATTACATTGTAATTACTTTTTGTGCGTAAAAAAAACAGATGTTGGAGGCGTGCTTCAGTAAAGGTTATAGCGATAAGAATGAGAAAGTACTCCCAATCTGTTTAAATTTTGAGACTTGTCAAGAGGGCAAATAATCCATAGGTCATCACATACGACAGAGAGAGGCCTGATAACAGATATGGAAAGATGATCACAGAAACGTGGATCCCCAAAATATCATATAATATTTTCGCTGAAGTATAGAAGAGAAGGATTGTCGGGGAGTAAAAGGGTAGAAAGAGTAAAAAACAGAGTAAGCATGCTCAAAGAATTATGTCAATGGAAAGGGATAGACGTGTGGGCGGAGAAGTGTGTCCAGATCATATACATATTTTAGTAAAAGGTTTCATTATGATTTGTGTATGAGCGCTCATT
>CASECF010000068.1 GCA_949286245.1 uncultured Alphaproteobacteria bacterium | reverse complement strand
CTCCACGTATAATTTTCGGAAATTATGCCTTTAATTAGGCTTCGGGGTGGTGGATTTCTTCTCATAAAGTGATCACAGTGAAATAATTTTATTTATCTCATATACGTTCATTTTTGACTTTAATGAAAGATCAGGCATTATTCATAATTGAGCGGAGTCAAAATACCACTCAAAATCAGGATATCGAGATTTATGGGGTTTCTCAAAGGGAGAAGGGGTTTAATGATATACGAGAGATGATGTTATGTAAAATATCACGATCGACCCAAAGAATTTGGATATAAAGAAAATGACGTGGCTATCAACAAAAAATGTTGCTGTAAAGGCTCTTATGGAGAGATGGCGGGTAAGAATACAGGGAAAATCAAGGGATATATTTGAGAACAGTTTAAACAAGGTTCATGAACAGAGGCATTAACAATGGATTTAAATGATCCGTTCATGGCTAACTGGGAACAATATTGCGTTTGGCAGGATAGGGGACTGTGGGACTCGTTTATGGGATGGTGGTGCTTAAGGCTTTAAGGTATATATGAAGAATCCTGTGTTTTACACGGGGGTCTCTTTTTAATGAACAGAGCAATTAACTGTGGATTTAAATGATCCGTTCATGGCTAACTGGGAACAATATTGCGTTTGGCAGGATAGGGGACTGTGGGACTCGTTTATGGGATGAGTGTACTCAAGGTTTTAAGGTGCATATGAAGACCCAAGTGTTTTACGAGGGGACTCTTTTTAATGAACGAGCCATTAACTGTGGATTTAAATGACCCGTTCATGGCCAACAGGGAACAATATTGTGTTTGGCAGGATAGGGGGCTGGGGAACCCGTTTAAGGAATGCCGGTACTTAAAGTTTTAAGACACATTGAAGGCCCCTGTGTTTTACGAGAGGACTCTTTTTATTTTTTACATATAAGTCCAAATTTATTTGAGGAATAAGTTATTGTATAACTCTGGATCAGTGATTAACGACGGATGAAAATTTTTCAAAAAGAAATTGGGATTACTCTGCGTTAATTTTATTTTTTTCATCCGGTTCATCCACCAAAGTAAAAGATGTTTTTCCTTGATTAAAGGGTTGGAGTCGTTGTTTCAGAAGACCACACATTTTAAAAGAAAACAAGCCATCTTGTGCTAAAATAATATGGTCTTCCAATCGAATTCCCGCCTGATTGAGGATATCTTTAATTTCATTTGTCATTATTCGATCCGCTTGGGAGGGATAGGCAGAACCGCTTGGATGGTTATGACATAAGACAACTGCATGAGCGTTTGTATTAAGTGCATCTCTTAAAATTTCACGAGGGTAAATAGCTGTTCTATTATTTGTTCCTCGATGAAGCTCTGATATGGCTTTGACTCTTAACGTGTGATCCAAATAAATGGCCATGGTATGTTCTATATTCTCCGATCCCAGTTTGATGCGACAAAAATCAATCATTTCATCCCAGTATTTGAGAATAGAACCTTTTTTAAGGGTGGGAGCCGTAATTCTTTCACACGCACTTTGAATACACTTGAAAAGAGCAATTCCTGTTTCCTTAATTCCGTTGACTTGTTGTAATTCCAGCGGATCAGCGGAAATAATACCATGAAGCGTATTAAAACGACGGAAAAGGGCTTTCATAAATGGTTTAACATCTCTTTGTGGAATAACACGCATTAATAAAAATTCAACCAATTCCTCATCAGTCAGAGCATTGGCTCCTTTTTCAATAATTTTATTTAAAACACGTTTTCGATGTCCCAGATAATCGGGAGATGTTGTTTCTTTATGAGGTTTATTTTCTTTTTGTTTAGAACGAAGTTGATTGGAAGAAACTTTGAAGTCATCGGAAGAGATCGAATCAGAAAAAAGAGATAAATCTTGTTGTTCTATTTTTGAAAAGTTGGAAGAATTCATGGGGTTCTCTTTATTTTGAATGAGTTGTATAAAGCTTCATACGGATCTTTTTATCAATTTCTTCTTTCTGCTCTTTTATCGATAGGGCGGATAGGTCCATCCATTTGGTGACAGTGTAAAAATTTCGTATCCGTCCGGTGTAATTCCGATTGTATGTTCAAACTGTGCCGATAGGGATCGATCTTTAGTAATGGCCGTCCAACCATCTGATAAAATAAGAGCTTGGTGTGTACCGATATTAACCATTGGTTCAACGGTAAAGACCATTCCCGGAACCAATTTTGTTCCGGTTCCGGGAACACCATAATTTAAGATATTGGGGAGACCGTGAAAGACACGACCGATTCCGTGACCGCAAAAATCCATTACAACCGAAAAATTCTCAGAGGCGGCGAGTGTTTGCATAGCATGGCCGATATCTCCGGTTGTATTGCCAGGTTTGCACTGTTCAATTCCAACCATCATTGTTTTATATGTTGTTTCAACCAAACGACGAGCTTTAATGGATGGTTTCCCGACATAGTACATTCGAGAAGTATCTCCATACCAGCCATCTACAATAACAGTGATATCGATATTGATGATATCGCCTTCTTGTAAAATCTTATGATCATTAGGGATTCCGTGACAAATCACATGATTAGGAGAGATACAGCTGGCTTTCTCATATCCGTGATATCCGATTGTAGCTGGTATTCCCCCGTGGCTTCTCATAAAATCTTCTAGAAGGGAGTCCAACTTTCCGGTTGAAACTCCGGGTTCAACAAACGGTGTAATATAGTCTAATGTTTCGGCGGCTAATTTACCGGCTTTACGCATATATTCAAAATCCGATAATGGATAAATGGTCATGTTTTTTGTCATGAATTTATTTTTCCTTTCTTCAAAAAATACTAGCTTTTTTTTTAGAAAATATCAATAATAATAACCAAATTTAAAGGAGTTTTCATGAGCCCACTGCAACATTTTATTATTGGTTTCGTTATTGTTTTGATTATTTTATATTTTCTTTTTCAAAATTCACCTTTATACAATACACTTTAATTCCCCAAACAAAGCTGGAGATATTTTAAAAAGAGTTCAACTCCTTTGAAAGAAAAAGGCGCACTCAGCAAACGATCCATCCGATAGGGGGGATAAAATTCTTTTGATCTTATAAAATACTACCCGTTGAGAGAACACTCTGTCGTTTCGAAGATTAAAGAGTAAGTTGAGCGGCTGATTGTTTGATTAAGCGGGATATTTTTTCAAACGCTTTTGTTTCGATCTGACGAACTCTTTCACGGCTGATTCCGAATTGATGCCCCAAGTCTTCCAAAGTAATGGGATCCTCTGACAGAAATCTTTTTTGCACAATGATTCGCTCTCTTTCTGACAGATGAGATAAAGCATCGGCCAAGAGGCGTTTTTTAACATTCAGATCTTGTGAGTAGCCTAATTGTTCTTCAACGGATTCTGTTTTATCCACCAACATATCTTGATGATTTGTTTCCGAATCATATGAGAGGGTTGTGTTTAAAGAAGAATCACCGGACAAACGTTGCTCCATTTCCAAAACATCTCTTTTGGAAACACCAAGCATTTGAGAAATTTTTTCAGCTGTTTCCTCGTTTAATCCCGTTTCATCATAAAGACCCAATCGTGATTTGATTTTGTGGAGATTATAAAAAAGACGTTTTTGTGTTGCGACTGTACCGATTTTAACCAAAGACCAAGATTTTAAAATAAACTCGGAAATAGAAGCTTTAATCCACCAAATCGCATATGTAGCTAAACGGAAACCTTTATCAGGATCGAACTTTTTAATAGCCTGCATAAGACCGATATTTGCCTCGGAAATAAGATCGGCCAGTGATAATCCATAATGACGAAACGATAAGGCAACCTTAGCCGCTAATCGTAAATGAGAGGTGGTTAATTGATGAGCGGCCTCAATATCTTGATAATCATGATATCGTTTGGCCAACATATATTCTTCCTTAGAATCCAACATCGGAAATTTGTTAATTTCATGAAGATATAATGAAAGTGAATTTTTTGAGTATAAAAGCGATAATGCATTTATAGATTGTGTCATTTTTTATATCCTTTTCATAAGCAATATAAGATGAAATCTCTCTAATATAGACAAGATTTCGACCAATCCGTCTTAATGGATCAATCAGCAATAGTATATCAAAAGAGGATTCTCGTGTCAAATATATTTTTGGGGATTCTTTTTATTTTTTATTAAAAATCAACTAATTATTTTTTTTAGCTAAAATAATTATTTTTCCTTAAAAATCAAGATATAACAAGCCTTTTATAAAAGATACCCCAAATGACGCCGTGAGGGACAAAGCGGCTCCGGTCGGTATCGAAGACAAGAGCGGGGCTTGAGAGGAGGGAAAGATAATATCGGATTCTCCTTATTTGCGGATTAAAAAATACCCCCATGAGTATGAGGGTATTTTATTGACTCAGCCGAGAAGAATTTCTCTATTTAAGAAGCATTTTAAAATCAACAACGACGGCTCTGTCTTGTGTCACCAGCACAGGATTTCCGTCAATAGCTTTAATTTCCGGTATTTCCAAAACCACTTGTTGTATTTTTTTCAATGTATCGGCAAGAGGTTTAACGGCTTTGGGGGTTTCTCCGCGGACACCGTTTAAAATCGTCCCCACTTTTGTTTCTTTGATCATTGTGTCAAAGTCTGCAGTCGGTAAAATACGAAGCGTTGTATCTTTCATGACTTCCGTATAAATACCGCCCGTTCCAAAAACCATGACTCGGCCAAATGTTTTATCCGAATTGACACCGATAATCGTCTCGGTTGCTTTCACGATCATCTCTTGAATGAGAATGCTTGCCCCTTTTAAGGCAAACTTATTGATGGAGTCGGTTAAACCGTTCCAAGCTTCATCAAAGGTTGTTTTATCATGAATATTCAGATAGATTCCTTTCATCTCTGTTTTGTGTAAAGCATCAGGTGCGGATAACTTCAAAACAACGGGAGCGGGGAAGATTTTTTCAACAAATGAAAAGGCTTCTTCTTTGCTTGTAAAGTTGCCGCTTTTGGGATAGTCGATTCCGTAATGATCCATAATCTTGTTAACGGTTGTTTGTGGTAAACTGGCCAGCCCATTTTGAATTGCGGTTTGAATTTCCGTTCTGATCTGTTCGGGAACGTCCCGTGTTTCAACTTGAACATCAGAAACGCCTCGATAAGCCATTTGAGCCTTTAACAGACCGAGTAAACGAACAATATCAATCGGATATTCATAGTTCAGAATGTGATTTTTATCTAAAATTTCTCGTCCTTGACGAACTTTGACACCGCCGACAAAACAAGCGAAAATATTGACATCTTTGTATTGTGGGGCAAGACGAGCGATGACTTCTGCTGTCCCCGGTGCATCCGTGACCATTTGCGGGGTCAGTAAAACAAGAATATTTTTATATTCTCCGCTCTCACATAGGATTTTCAGAGCGGTTTCGTATCGATCTGCTCGTGCATCGCCGATCACATCAACTGGATTTCCTAAAGCGGCTTCAGGAGGGAGGGAGGCTTTTAAAAGAGCGATTGTTTTTTCGCTGGGGCGAGCCAAATCAAGACCGGCGTCTTCACACAGGTCACTTGTCAGCACCCCGACTCCTCCCGCATTTGTCAAAACAGCCAATGAGCCATCAAATTCCGTATGATGGACATTTTGCAAAATTTCCAAAAGGCCGAACATATCTCTTGTTGTATAAGCTTGAATGGCTCCGGATCCTTTAAGAGCAATCTCCAAAACACGATAGTTTGGAGCCAAGCTCCCCGTATGAGACAAACTGGCGGCTTGTGCTTTTTGAGATTTCCCCGGTTCCAAAATAACAACCGGTTTTACTTTGGAAACTTCTTTTAAAATTTTGAGGAAGTTTTTACCGTTTTTGAGGGATTCCAGGTAGAAGATAAAGGCTTTTGTTTGGTGATCTGACTTTAAAGCTTCCAACAAGTGATCTTCTGCAAGTAAGGCCTTGTTCCCGATTGAAATAAAGTGAGAAAAGCCAATACCCTTTTCACGAGCCCAATCCATTAAAGCCGAGCAATAAGCACCGGATTGAGAAATAAAGGCAACATTTCCTTGTCCCGGAAACCCATCGGCAAAGCTGGCATTTAAATGGTTAAATGTCGAAATATGTCCCAAGCAGTTCGGTCCTAATAAATTGATCCCGTTCTCTATACATTTACGAGCTATCTCATTTTCCAAATCATGATTTCCGATTTCCCCGAAACCGGCAGTAATGATGCTGATGTTCTTTGTTTTGTTGGCAATGGCATCATCAATAACCGGCATCGTAAATTTAGCAGGGACAACGATAACGACAAGATCCAGTTCTTCCGGAACATCTTTAACACTTGCAAAGCAAGGTTTTCCATACAGTTCCTGTCCGGCGCATTTAGGGTTAATGGCATATAAATTCCCTTGAAATCCGGCATCAATCACATTATTAAAAACAACGGCGCCGAGCTTGGAGGGATCATTTGAAACGCCGACAACGGCCAGACTTTTGGGATTAAAAAAAGAATCTAAAGACATGATTTGTTTTCCTTTCATTTCATTGATAATTGAGATGACGGAACTATACAAAAGAAAGAGCAGTCTGTCAAGCTTCAAGGCAGAAGAGACAGGTAAAGAAAATTTAATTTCAGAAATGGTGCGACTACCTTAGATTATATTGTGAAAAGACAAAAGGCTTATTTGAAAAGTCTGTGTTTTAAATAGATTAGCTCTGCGGACTGCTATTGTTGAACGTCACCTCTCTGACTTTTTCAGATCTTTTTAGTCAACGGTTTGATGCTGCGGTTAGGTCTGTTCTCAATAAAAATTTATCTTATCAGATATTGGGTTTGTTTAACCCATTGGTTTTTGATGAGAAATAAGTTAATATTTTGTATATGTATCTTGATTGAGGAGGAGATCCGGAAATAGATATAATGGATACAAATCATTCTTTTTTAGATAAACCGATGTGGTAAAAAAAGACAAAGAAGGTTTAATTTTCTATTTGTTCAGTTGAAGTTGTTGACAAAGAGGAATGAACATCATAATCTAACATTATGTCGAAAGAACAAAAAGCTCTTTTTTCGTATCATGTAAATCAAACGGAATTGGAATTGATTTTTCAAGGGCGTTTCGTTTGCTTTCAGGATTCTTCTTCACTTTCTCGAGTTATTGAGATCGTTCAAAAAGGACAAATCAAACGTGTTGTTGTTCAAACGAAAGAAGTTATCGGTTGGGATTCTTCGTTGGCGATTATTCTATATCGTGTCAAAAAGGAAACCGAACGAGCACATATTCCGATTATTTGGAAGGAAAGAACGAATGGGTTGAAGCGACTTGTTGAGTTGGCGTTTTCCGTGGATCGAAAACCGCCTGTCCTTTCTAAAAAGACTTCTTCATTTTTAGAAAAAATCGGGGAAACAGGATTTTTGGTTTACCAAAGTTGTTGTGCCGGATTCTCTTTTTTGAAAAAGGTCATGTTTTCTCTCGGTCGGTTATTGAGCGGACGAGCCGTTATTCGAAAGGTTGATTTTTTGTTTGCATTGGAAGATGCCGGCTATAAAGCGGTTCCGATTGTTTCTTTGATCAGTTTTATGGTTGGATTGATTTTAGCTTTTGTCGGAGCTGTTCAATTAAAAGTTTTCGGTGCTCATATTTATGTCGCCAGTCTTGTGACGATTGGAATGACCCGAATTATGGGAGCTATTATGATCGGCGTTATTATGGCCGGTCGAACTGGAGCTTCTTATGCTGCCGCTATTGGGACAATGCAGGTCAATGAGGAAATAGACGCCTTAAAAACGATGGGTGTTTCAATTTCTGATTTTTTGGTTTTACCACGTGTTTTGGCATTAACATTGACAATGCCGTTTTTAACGGTTTTAGCCGATTTTATGGGAATGATCGGTGGTGGAGCGGTTGGTGTTTTTATGTTGGGTATTTCACCACAAGAATACTGGAAATTATCTATTGAGGCTCTTTCACTCTCTCATTTTTTGGTTGGTGTTTTCCACGGGCTTGTTTTTGGAATTGTTATTGCCCTTTGCGGGTGTTATTATGGTGTTCATTCCGGTCGAGATGCCAATAGTGTCGGTGTTTCCACAACAAAAGCCGTTGTCTCTGCTATTGTATGGATGATTGTCATGACCGGATTGATTACGTTTGCGTGTGAGGTGATTGGGGTATGACAAACAAAGGACAAATTATCGCACGGCATTTAACGGTTGGATACGAAAATTTTGATTTACTCAAAAATGTTGATTTTGAAATTAACGAACATGATATTTTCGTTATTATGGGAGGAAGTGGATGTGGAAAGAGTACATTACTGAGGGTTTTGACAGGATTGAAGGAGCCTAAAGAGGGAGAGATTTTAATTGATGGCAAGAACTTTACCAAGTCTCCCCCGACTGAAAAAGAAAAGCTCATGCGGCGGTTTGGTATTTTATATCAGGGAGGGGCTTTATTCAGCTCTATGACTTTAGCCGAAAACATTGCTCTTCCTTTACAACAATATTCTGATTACGGGGCGGCTGAGATTGCGGATTTGGTCTCGTTTAAGTTATCATTGGTTGGGTTAAGCGGATATGAAGACTATTATCCTTCCGAAATAAGCGGAGGGATGAAAAAAAGAGCCGGATTGGCCAGAGCTTTGGCATTGGATCCGGAGATTGTTTATTTTGATGAACCTTCGGCAGGATTGGATCCGATTAGCTCCAGATTGTTAGATGATTTAATTTTGGATTTAAATCAAAGTTTAGGGACGACTATTGTGTTGGTGACACATGAATTAAATTCGATTTTTGCAATTGGAAATAATTCCATTTTTTTAGATCCGAAAACCCAAAGTATTATGGCGAGAGGGGATCCGAAAGATCTTTTAAAGAATCCTCCGACTGAGCAGGTTCGTTTATTTTTAACACGAGGAGAGACAAAGCATGGTTAGAAAACCGAATATCAAAATGATTGGTCTTTTTATGATAATAAGCTTTTTTTTGTTATTATCAACATTGGGTTTTTTATTAAGGGATAAATTTTTTGTGGATCAAGATACAATCGTTGTTATGTTTTTTGAGGAATCCGTTAAAGGATTGAGTGTGGGCTCACCTGTTGTTTTTAAAGGTGTTGAGATTGGGAAGGTGACAAAAATTGATCTTGTGACAAATCCGGAAACTTTTGATTTTAGTATTCCGGTTTATGCTCAAATTTATAATCGAGAAATTAAGGAAGGGCAATTGAGAAATCGAAAGGAAATGCTGGATTTATTGGTATCTAGAGGATTGAGGGCTCGGTTAACCACACAAAGTTATTTAACGGGTCAACTGATGATTGAATTAGAAATGATGCCGGATGTTCCGGCTGTGTCCAAAACATCAAGTTATCCGTTTTTAGAAATTCCGACAACATTATCCCCGATCGGTGAATTTTCAAAAGGAATACAGGATATTCCCGTAAAACAAACTTTTGAAAAGGTAAATGTATTTTTTGATACATGGAATAAAGAACTACCCGTTTTATTGCCACAAGTTGAAAAGCTGGTTGCTAATATGGATCTTTTTGTTAATAAAAACAGTAAAATAAGTACCGAAACATTGCGTCGTTTAAATCAAACATTAACTGATATCAGTCGGGCAGCGAAGTCGCTTCAAAATTTTACGGATTATATTGAACAACATCCGGAATCATTGCTGAAAGGGAAGAAACGTTAAATGAAAAAGAAATTATTTTTGTTGATTGTTTGTTTAGGAATGATAACGGCCTGTGTCGGGGGGCGTTCTCCCGTATCGTCCTTTTATATGCTTCATGCTGATTCTTCCGTTTCAAAACCGGATTTGCTTTTTACAACAACGGTCGGTGTAGATACCGTTTCTTTACCGGATTATTTGGATCGCCCTCAAATCGTTACGTTTAAAGCGGATATGGTTGAGTTGAATATTGATGAATTTAATCGATGGGGGGACAGCTTAGATACGATGCTTCAACAAGTGATCGTTGATGATTTATCGGCTCAATTTCCGAATGCAACGATTGATCTGTTGACTTCGGGAGAATATGGAACGACTCCCTTGACAGTAAAGATCACAATCAACCGATTGGGGGGTATTTTAAATCAAACGGTCTTGTTGGATGCATCATGGCAAATTGTCGATCAAGATGATCGAGTTTTAATCCAAAAAAGGACTCAACTCACGGACTCCGTGTCGGAAGGATATGTGGGATATGTCAAGGCTCAAAGTCGTCTATTATCCGACTTATCTCTAGAAATTGCTCAGTATTTGGCTCGCTTAAAAGTTAAATAGATCGATAGAAATAAGAATAGGTGATTTTTCGGAGAAAAGAGATAAGCGTGTATTGATTTTCATTTTCCAGTATCTTATTTAGATGTTAAAAGGGGATATAAGAAAATGACAAATCAATCAAGTCGGAAAGATAAAATTAAATATACGTTGGATATTTTGGAAGATATCATGACAATTATTGTTTCTTTAGGGGCGATTGGGGGAACGCTTCTCGCTTATAAAAACGGTTTTTGGCATGAATTAAGACACGTTGTTAATCGGTATCATGAACGATTTTTAGAAGAAGAGGCGGGACATTCCGATAAAGATATGATTCTGGATTTACTCAACAAAATTGATTCAAAAACAGATCATCTTATTTCCAAAACATCTGATCATAAAACGATAGACGGAGCGTCTTCTTCCGCGCAGTAGATAAGTAGCGATTTTTTTAAATTTCTTTTATTGATTTTCATATTATTTTGGCTTAACCTTGAATAAAAAGGAGAAAAAAATATGAGAACAGAAATTGTTTCGGAACAAGAAATTATTCCTCAAAAAGCCTGTGTCGTATATATTGTTAAAAGTCAACAGATAAAAAAGTTGTCTTTTTTACCGGAGGCAATGCGTCACATCATTCAACAGTCACTGAAACAATCCGGATTTAAAGGAAACGAGAATGAATATTGTCGAATTCTCGGGGGCGATCATCAGATTGTTTTGGTTGGGGTTGGGGATCGCCTGGATCATTTATCGCTTCAAAAGGCAGGGGGAACGATTGCTCAAAAACTGTCAAAAGAAGATAAGCAGATCTTTTTAAGTCGGGATTCTTTTTCGAAAAATGCAGATGATTGTTTGTGTCAGGTTGTTTACGGAGCTTTATTAGGCGGTTATCGGTTTTTAAAATATAAAACTCTTAAGAAGAATGAAGAAAACGAACCGGTTTGGTATGTTCCGACATCGAATAGAAATACACTGCTTCAAATGTTAAATTCTTATATGGTTTTGGCAGAGGCAGTGAATAATGCCAGAGATTTTTGTAATGAGCCAGCGAATTATTTAACACCTTCCGTATTTGCGGGTCAGATTCATTCTTTGGAAGAGGCCGGTTTGGAGATTGAGATTTTAACACCGGATATTTTAAAAGAAAAGCATTTTAATTTATTGTGCGGTGTTGCTCAGGGATCTCAAAATGAACCGCGTGTTGTGATTCTTAAATGGATTGGAAACCCCCATAAAAAAGCGTATGATTGGGGATTGGTCGGCAAGGGGGTCACCTTTGATTCGGGTGGGATTTCTTTGAAGTCAAGTGCCGGAATGGGAGATATGAAGCAGGATATGACGGGAGCGGCGGTTGTTGTTTCTTCCCTTCAAGCTCTTGCACTGCAAAAAAAGGAAATCAATGTTGTTGGTATTGTCGGATTGGTTGAAAATATGCCGTCCGGTTCGGCAATTCGTCCGGGGGATATTTTAAAATCTTTATCGGGACAAACCGTGGAAGTATTAAATACGGATGCGGAAGGACGTCTGGTTTTGGCGGATTGTTTGACTTACCTACAAGAGGTTTTTGATGTGCGCAAGATTATTGATATTGCCACATTAACCGGTGCCACCCAAATGGCTTTAGGGAGTGAATATGCCGGATTATTTACAAATACGCCCAAATGGATAGAGAGCATGATCAAAGCCGGTCAAGAGACGGATGAAAAAGTTTGGCCGCTTCCGATCAATAAAGCGTATGATAAGATGCTGGATTCATCTATTGCCGATATGAAAAATATTGGTGGTCGGTACGCAGGTGGCAGTACGGCTGCATGCTTTTTACAACGATTTATTAAAGAACAAACGGAATGGATACATCTGGATATTGCCGGTGTTGATGTGGCAGAAGAAAAATCCCCCTTGTGTCCCAAGGGAGCTACAGCTTTTGGTGTTCGCTTGTTGAATGCTTTTTTGTCATCATATCATCTATCGAATTAATTAATAATCGAGAGAATGTTTTTTACGAAGGAGGGCTCTTTAACAGGTCAATCGCATGGTTGTCGGAAGGGGCTATCATGATAAATCGGAAGGGGTTGTCATGATAAAAATGAAGAGGTCGACCCAAAAAAGAAACACTGTCCGGCAGTTTTCATTATTCCTCGGTATGGAGAATGGGTTTTAACGTGACACGAAACAGATTTTGCTCCACCTCTATCTGACAGGATAGATTCTGAGTTTTTGCGATCCTTTGGACAAGAGCCAGTCCCAGACCGCTTCCGGTTTGAGATTGTCCGGCCGGTCTGAAAAACCGTTCTCCCAATCGTTTGATATCTTCTGTTTTAAGTGGTGGGCATGTGTTTTCAATTTGAAATTTATTTTTTTTCAAAATAATTGAGATTGGCGTGTTCGGAATTCGATATTTGAGAGCGTTATCCAATAAATTCCGAATGAGATGTGTGTATAAAATCGGATTTCCTTTTGTTTTAAGAGGAGCGATTTCTTGAATAACCACTTGATTTTGAATATCAGGAAATACGGTTGTCAAATCATCTAAAATTTCATTAAGAAATTGTTTCCAATCGATTATGTTTTTTTCTTGTTCACTCGTCACGCCAGCTTCCAATCGGGACAAATTCAACAACTGTTCTGTCAGACGACTGGTTCGATCAATACCCTTTTTTAAATTTTGAAACGCTTTTTCTAGGGCTGTCGGATCATCAAGAGATAATTCGGCGACTTCTAATTGAACTTTTAAAGCAGTGAGAGGGGTACGCAATTCATGAGCAGAATCTGAAATAAATCTGTGCTCGCGAGCTAAGACACTTTTGATTTTTCCAAATAAACCGTTTAAAGCATCAAGAAGGGGTTTGGCTTCTTGTGGAATAGATTTAAAATCAATCGGATTTAAATTATCGGCAGAGCGTTTTTTAAGTTCGACAGCTAACCGATTAAATGGACGGAGCGTCAAATAAATGCCGGCACCGCTGAGTAGCCATAGCAGACATAGTCCGATAAACCACGGGAATAAAGATTCCTCTAAAAGCTCTAAAGCGGCCTCATTTCTAAATTTAATCTCCTGTCCAATAGCAATCCAATAGTGCCCGTCTATGGACGGAAGCCACAAAAGACGCCATTTTTTTTCTTTTTTACCAAGTTTTTGATGTGTAAAACCATTGACGGGTTGAAATGAAAAATATCGCCCTTTTTCATTGTCATGAAACACAAGATTTCCTTGCAGATCAAAAACGGCAAAACCTAAAGCATCGTCATCTTCTTCTCCTTCTTGTTGCATTTTTTTGATTAGAGAATCCGTTTTGTGTTGGGTCTCCCAAGAAATTTGTTTCCAATCAACGGTTGTTAGTTGACGAGCTAAATGTAGTTGGTATGTATCAAAGAACTCGTCCATTTGTTCTTTGTTTTCAATCCACGATAAAACAGCTGCTCCGCTCCAAATACCGAGGGTCAGTGTAAAAATAAGAATAAATAAGCGACGTTGCAGACTGTATTTTTTCATGATTGGATCATATATCCGATTTTAGGAACTGTTTTTATCAGGTCTTTTCCGAGTTTTTTGCGTAAGTGATGAATATGAACCTCAACAGCGTTGCTTTGTACCTCATTTCCGAAGGTGTAAAGTTTTTCTTCCAACAATTCTCTTGAAAATACCTGATTGCGTCGAGATAATAAAAGCTCTAAAACAAAAATTTCTTTGGGAGCCAATTCAACCGGTATATTGTTTTTAAAAACTTCTTTGGTATTGGGATTGAAAGAAATATCCTGACACTGGACCAATGGTTCCAGTTGATCATTTCGTCTCCGTATTAAGGCTTTTAGTCGCGCAATGACTTCTCTGAGAGCAAACGGTTTGGGAAGATAATCATCAGCTCCGCTGTCAAGCCCAATAATACGATTATCCACATCTCCTTTTGCCGTTAAAATGAGAACAGGTTCTTTGTGGCCTTTTTGTCTCCATTCCTTTAAGACAGAGAGACCGTCTCGATCAGGAAGACCTAAATCCAATACAACGGCATCATAAGGAATTAGGAGGAGTGCTTCACACCCCTCCGTTCCGTTTTGAAACCAGTCGACGGCAAATCCCATCTTTTCGAGACCTGTTTTCAGACCGTCACCGATCAATTGATCATCTTCAACCAATAAGATACGCATGTTTTCCTATTTTTTTCTGACTTGATCAACATCTACCTCAATGCTGGTCCAATCTTTATCAATTTCACCGATAACTTCGATTGTGTCTTGCGGTGTCACCTGTAAACCTCTCCAATCTTTGTCATCGATTTCTATTGTAATCGATCCTGTTTGGTCTTTAAAGAGATATTTTTCATGGCCGAGAGATTTTTCGATAGAACCAACTAAAGCAACCGGTGTGTCATCAGACATTTTTAAAGCCTCTGCAACCGAAACGGGTGTTAATCCCGGTCCCTGAAAGCCACCTCTCATCTGGGTGTTTTCATGAAATCCGGCGAAAGAGGCACTGGAAATAATTAAAGCGGTTGCTAAAGCTGATCCATAAACTAATTTTTTCATTTTTTTCTCCTTTCGTTGTTTGTTGTTACTCCCTTTTGGGATAACTCCAGTTAATCAAATAATTCTTAAGGCTTGCTTAAGAAAGAGAAAAAAAATAATTTTTTTTATAATTATTTGAAAAATAAATTGTTTTTTGTTATTTTTTTTATCAATCAAATTTATTCAAATGTATATGTGAGCGATTTTGTCTCTTTTTATGAGAAATTTTTAATAAAAGCTTCATTATGATTTGTGTATGAGAGGTTATCGCAATTTATATGCTCTACTGAGCTATTAAGACTGCTCCACGTATAATTTGCGAAAATTGTGCATTTATTTGGCTTAGGGAGTTGTGGATTTCTCCTCATAAGGCAGGATCACACCGAAACAATTTTATTATCTCTCATATACGTACATTCTTGATTTTAATGAAAAATCATACACAAATTCATAATTGAGCTTTAATAAAAAACGCCGCGATTGAGCGAATCGATCAAAGACAAGTCCATATTTCGCAGACAAAGTGCGTCATAAGGGATTATTTTTTAACAAGTAAGGGCATTAACCGCTAAACCGGCCAATGAGGTTTCTTTGTACTTTTCAGATAGATTTTTCCCTGTTTCATACATGGTTTTTATGACACTGTCCAAACTAACTAAGTGATTTCCGTTCCCTTGCAAGGCCAAACGAGCCGCATTAACGGCTTTTACAGCGCCTACGGCATTTCTTTCAATACAAGGAACCTGAACCAATCCGCAAATCGGATCACAGGTCAGACCAAGATTATGTTCCATGGCAATTTCAGCGGCATTTTCGATTTGAGCATTGGTTCCGCCCAAAGCTGCCACCAGTCCGGCTGCCGCCATGGAACATGCGACACCGACTTCTCCTTGGCATCCGACTTCTGCTCCGGATATGGAGGCATTGGTTCGATATAGACTGCAGATTGCTGAGGCAGTCAGAAGAAAAACGCCTTTTCCGATTGCCAGATCAAAAGGTGATTTTTTTGAAGCAAAACGTTCAAAATAGCGTAAAACTGACGGCATAACGCCTGCTGATCCCATTGTTGGTGCTGTTACGACTTGGCTTCCTGAGGCATTTTCTTCGGCCACGGCAAAAGCCCATAAATTGATCCAGTCAACAATCATTAAGGGATCTTCCTCATTGGCATGAAATTTTTCTTCTAATCGTTTGTAAATAAGGGGGGCTCTCCTTGGTATTTCCAATCCGCCTTGAAGTTTACCCATGCTCGTGATTCCTCGATCAATCCCTTGTTGCATAACTGTTTCGATTTGTTGAATACGATTTCTGATTTCCTGAAATGTATGTATGGATTCTTCGTTTTTAAAAACAATATCAGCAATTCCCATCTTGGTGTCACGGCATAATTGCATCAGTTCGGCACATGTGTCAAAAGGGAAAGGAACATCATAAGTCGGGGTTGTGATTGATTGGTTGATTTCATCAGCCCTTAAAACGGTTCCACCGCCGATTGAAAAATACATTTCACTGAGCAAAATATTTTCATTTTCATCTAATGCGTCAAATTTCATGCCGTTAGAGTGCTCTTTAAGGAATGTTTTTTTCTCTAAGAGAATATCGGATTGGTCGTGGAACGGAATGTGGCGAATTCCACCCAACTTAATTTGTTTTTCTCGTTTTACTTCTTCAATATAGTTTTTTGAAACATCCATTGTTTCCGGATTTAAACTCATTAACCCATAGATAATGGCGTTTGGTGTTCCGTGCCCAATACCGGTTAAAGCTAGAGATCCGTACAAAGAAGTGCGAACACGGGCTGTTTTTTCAAACACACCCTTTCCCTGAAGTGATTGAATAAAGCGAGAGGCGGCGCGCATCGGGCCCATGGTGTGGGAACTGGAGGGCCCGATACCGATCGAAAAAATATCAAAAAAACTATAATACATGAAAAATCCCCTGTACTGAATTATTGAGAATCATTATATTCGAAAAAGGTTTTTTTTAAAAGAATAAATATTTAAAACGGTCGTTGTGATTGTCCAAGAATTATTTATTTGAGACATAACGTCCACCCATGGCTTTGTAAACGGCGTTTTCATATTGAATAATTTGATATTTTTGCTCAACTAACTCTTTTTTCCGTTCGTTTTGCGTATAAATAGCTTCCAGAAGATCCTTAAATTCGGCTTTTCCGTTTTGGTATCGAATTTGATAGTAGCCCGTTATTTTAAGGGCATTTTGATAGTTTTCTTTGGTATTTTTATAGATATTTAACATATTTGTATAAGCGAAATAATAATAAGCCGTTTCATTGATGGCTTGATTGAGGGCCTCTTGAAAGTCAATGCGAGCGATTTTATAATCCGTTTCAGAGATACGAATGTTATTTTGAACACGATTCCAATCCAAGAATGGCAAATCAACAGAAATACTTCCGAACACATAAGGGATGTCGAATGTTGTTCGAGCATGATCCGATGAGCTGCTGAGGACTCCGTTGAGTGAAATATTCGGATACCAATTTTTTTGTTCGGCAGAGAGATTTTTAAATGCCTTTTCTAAGCGATATTGACTGGCTTTCAAATCGGGTCTGTTTGCCAAAACGGACAAAGGAACATTTAAGTCGATATTTCCGGTTTTTTGATCGGTTAAAGAGGGATAAGTTATATCGAGATCATCTTTTGTGTTCAAAATATTTTTGAGACCTTGTTCGGTTTGTTTAAATTGGGTTTGTAGTTCCAAAAGACGATTTTTTTCTGATAACAGACTTTGATTTGCCTGAGCTAATTCCAGATTATCTGTTTTCCCCGATTTATATTTTTGTTCGGTTATTTTTTGAATTTCCTGATAGGATTTGATGTTTTCTTGAGAAAGTAAAATGGCATTGTTTAAGTAGGAGAGTTGAAAAAATAAATCTATGGTTGAGTTAATGAGTGTCAGTCGAGCCGCTTCACGATCTTCGGCGGAAGCTTGTGTTTCAAACTCTTGAGCTGAATAGGAATCTCTTATTTTTCCGTATAAATCTACTTCGTATTTTAAATTTAAAGATCCGCCGAATGATCGTGTTGAATCTCCGTTTTTGGTGTTTGTTTGTGAGGAGGCATCGGCGGTTCCGGATAGGGTTGGGAAAAGATCAGATGCGCTTAATTTAAGTGAATAAAGTGCTTTTTCAGCTTCCAAAACGGCTTTCAGATAATCTGGATTGTTTTGAAGAGCCAAAGTGACAACTTTGTTTAATTCTTCATTATGATAATTTGTCCACCAATTCAGATCAGCCGTATATTGGGGTGCTTGAATGCTTGGATTTCCCAGCTTTTCAATGAGTGTTTGAGGAGGTTCTTCCGAAAGCGTGCAGGCAGCTATCAAAAGCGGAAAGAGAGTAAAAACGGTTGAGATTAAATATTTTTGTTTCATGTTATTCACTCGCTAAAGCATCTATGGGGTTGAGGTTGGAAGCATTCTTGGCCGGCATATATCCGAAAATAATTCCGATAGCGGTTGAGCAAGCAAGCGCTAAAATTATTGAACCGGTTGAAAAATCCATGCCGAATGTATCCGAAAAAGTATTAAAACAATAACCGATAAAAAGAGAAAGAGACACACCGAATATTCCCCCGATGATACAGATTAAAACAGCCTCAATTAAAAATTGTTGCAAAATATCGGCTTGTTTGGCTCCGATAGCCATTCGAATACCAATTTCTTTTGTGCGTTCCGTGACGGAAACCAACATAATATTCATAACACCGATTCCGCCGACAATAAGTGAAATAACGGCAATACTGGCGATTAAAAGACGCATTGTGTTCGTAGCACTTTCAACGGTTTGTTTAATGCTGTCTGTATTGATCATGAAGAAATCTTTTTTTCCGTGAAGGGTTGTTAAAATTTGTTCAATGCTTTCTTCGGCTACTTGTGAGTTAATGGAGTCGGAGACTTTGACCGTAATAGAATCAATATCGTTTGTGCCGTTGATTTTATACATGGCGGTTGTGTAAGGTGTCCAAATATTCATGCTTTCCGACATAGGCCCTGGGCTATTGTCTTTTTCCGTGACTCCGATAATTTTAAGTGGTTTTTTATTAAACATAATAATCTCACCCACGGGATTGGGATGATCGGCAAAAACCTCCTTAAGGGTGTTGTCATCGATGACGGCAACGGAAGAAATTTGATCTACCTCATCCGGTGTAAAGATCCTTCCCTGTGCTATTTTTTTTCCTTTAACCGAAAAATATTGTTCTCCGACTCCTCTTAATTGAGCGGTTGAAGAGGTGTTTTTGTAAATGAGAGTTCCGCTGGCTGAGACAGAAGGAGTGGAGCTGTCAATAAAGCTTTGTTTGACGAGATACTCCGAGTCACGAACTTTTAAAGATTTGATTTTACCGGACCGACGATCCCCAAAACCGGTCCCCGGCATAATATCAATCGTATTGGTTCCCATGGAGTTGATTTGTTCCATAATTTTTGCTTGAGAGGCATTCCCCAAGGCGACAACGGAAACAACGGAGGCAATCCCGATGATAATTCCCAACATGGTCAATAATGAGCGCATTTTGTTGGATAATATGGCATGAATAGACATGCCGAAAGATTCAAAGAAACTATATTTGAGTGCGGATAATCGATTGCGTTTGACATGTCGAATTTGATTTTTAAGCTCATAGAATTGCTTATCTTTTCGTGTGTCGGCAATAATTCGACCATCTTTAATCTCAATAATTCGACTGGCTTGAGCGGCGATTTTACTATCATGTGTCACTAAGATAATGGTATGGCCTTGTTTGTGGAGGTCTTTGATAATCTCCATAACCCGTTCCCCACTTTTTGAATCCAAGGCGCCGGTCGGTTCATCCGCCAAAATAATTTCACCGCCGTTCATAAGCGCGCGGGCGATACTGACCCGCTGTTGTTGACCACCGGACAATTCATTCGGCTTATTTTTGAGTTTATTTCCCAATTCCAATTGATTGAGCAACAAAACGGCTCGTTTTTCTCGTTCTTCTTGGTTCAATCCTAAATAAATGGCCGGCAAAGCGACATTTTCATCGGCATGTAAAACGGGGAGTAAATTGTAGCGTTGAAAAATAAATCCGAAAGTTTTACATCTGAGTTCTGCCAATTTATTTTTATTCATATGCCCGACTTCCGTTTCATTGATTTTGTAAGATCCGCTTGTCGGAACATCGAGACACCCGATAATATTCATGAGGGTTGATTTTCCGGATCCGGATTGACCGATAATGGCTACAAAATCTCCCTTTTCAATGAATAAATCAATATCTTTCAGAACATGAACTCGATTGTTCCCTTGTCCAAAATACTTGTTTATTTGCCTTAATGAAACAATATTCATGTTAAAATCCTCGAGGTCCTTTGATGTTGGAGGTTTTTTCGGATATTTCCGAAGCGGACATTTTTGCCAGTATTACACGATCTCCCTCTTGAAGCCCCGTCTTTACTTCCATATATAGACCATCGGATATTCCGGTTGTAATTTGCTTTTGTCGGATGGTTCCATCTGCGTTTAAAATTTCTACATATTTGTTGTTCCCGTCATTTTTTACGGCGGTGACCGGAACCGTGAGCGTGTTTTCGGCTTTTTCAACATACAGTGTGTTTTGTGTTGTCATACCGATTCTTAATTTCCCGTCCTCATTCGGAACAATGAGGCGTCCATAGTAATAAATAGCCTCATCGGATCCGACTACTTCCGTGTATTCTCCGTTTGTTAAAAGTGTTAGCCCTGGATCAATGGATTGAAGAGTTGTCTCAAAAGTATTGTTTAAATCGGCTAAAATAGAATAACTGACTTGAATACCCGGTTTAACATTGGAAATATCGCCTTCGGAAATTTCAATTAAAATTTCCATTTTACTTAAGTCGGCGATTTGAACGATTGTCGGTGTATCCATGGCTGCGTTAATTGTTTGACCCTCTTCCACGGGGACGGAAACGATTGTCCCGTCCAAAGGAGCCGTGATTTGGGTATATCCCAAATTTGTTTCGGCAGTACTTAATGAGATTTCCGTTTCTTTTAATGATGCGGAAATTTCTTCTACCTTAGATTTCGCCGTTTCATATGCATCTTGAGCATTTTCCACCTCTTCCACCGAGGCGGCATTTTTGTCTTCCAGTTTTTTAAGACGATCATATTGTTTTTTTGTTACGGAAAGCGTTGTTTTTGCAGCTTCTAATTGTGCCTTATAGCTGTTTGTTCGTGCTTTATAGGTATCTACTTCATTTTGTTGTGTGGTCGAATCAATTTCTGCAATTAAGTCTCCCTTCTTGACTTGTTGTCCGATTACAACATGAAGCTTCTCTATTTTTCCGGAAACCTGAGCACCGACGGTCACCAGATTAAGGGCTCTCACCTCGCCGGCGGCATCTACAACCTTTTGAAGCGTTTGTCGTTTTACCGGCTCCGTTAAGTAGGTGATTTGTTCCGCCTGATTTCGAAAAAACAAAAACCATGATCCGATACAAAGCAAACAAACACCATAAATAAAAATCTTTTTGTGTTTTTTTAATGAAACTCATAGACATCCTCTATACTATTTTTTCCAAAATTAAGTTTATTTTTTCAAAACTTTCTTTCATTGTTTTTAAATCCTGATCAGATAACTGTGAAAACAGATGTTGAACAACCTCTCGAGCTTTTCGTTTGTTTTCTTCTAAAATGGTATCTCCCTTTTCGGTAATGGAATAGAGGGTGTTGCGTCTGTCGGTGGGATCGATTTCTCTTTTGATCAATCCTTCTTTTTCCAGATGATTGTAAAGGAAACATAAATTTTGAGGAGAGTGTCCCGTTTTGAGAGCGATATCTTTTAGCTTGGATTTCCCGATTTCTTTTAAATCATCCAATAAAAATATTTTTTGAGGCTTTTCTTTTGGTTCTTCGATTAAACCAAACAGCATTTTCGAGATTCTGCGTCCAATCCCGACATGCCTAAAAAATTCCATAACGACATCTTGTGTATTCATTGACCTATTCTTTTAATTATTAAAATATTTAATCATTAAATTTTTTAATTATCAAGCAAAAAAGAATAGGTGAATTTATTGAAAAATAAAAGAGCGGTTTTATAAAAAAGGATTACTTATAAAGCTAATTTGATTTTAAAAGCCGGCTTTTCATGTATAAATTATTCTTTTTCATTAAACAAGAGCCTTATCTTAGTGGAATAAGGGAAAATATTCTTTGAATATCGGCAAAAAAGGTATATAATTTAACCATAAGGAGTTTTTATGCAGACAGATCAGCGGATTAAAAATCATAGAATTGGATGTTTTATGATGACGGAAGAGGAATTTGACCATGATACCATGGCTTATTTTCGTATGCGAAAGCAAGAGGGGGAGACCTTCTTTTTACCTGGGAAGGGATGGGGAAATGAGATAGCAATTCGCTATGATGTTTTGAGACCGAACGGAGAAAAGCGAAGGAAGTCACATTTAGATGTCGGGTATCGATCTCATTCTGATTTTGAATTATATGCCGTTCCGCCGAATTTTAAGACCCAAGGAGCTAATAGTGAGTTTTTTCCGACCGTAAAAGGACCGGAGACATTTGGGATCACTCGTGAGAAGATTTTGGAAAATCTGGAAACAACGGTTTTACCAGATGGACAAAAGATTAAAACCATGTCAATTGAATTGCTGATGGTTGATAAGTTGCGAGAAGATCATTGTCAATTCTTTAAGCCGAACAATCACGGTCGTAATATTTCGGATTCGGCTGCTTTAATGCTTTCTTACGATGATATTGATCGTGATAAAGTCAGAATGTTTTTTGATCGATATTATATTCAACATGTTCAAGAAAATGCTCGAAATAAAGCGAATTTAGAATCTATTTGCCAAGGTGCAAAGAGCATAGATGAAGGGATGTTTGGTGAAAAATTCAGATGGTATCATCATTATAAAAAGGATGTACTGTATATTAAGGAGGATTGGGAAAAGAGTGGCTTTTTATTGACGGGATCGATTAAAAAGTTTTTCTTTAGTCCCCATTCCGGTACGGAAGAAACAGCAAAATTTATTCAAGATCCAACCAATTTTGAAAACGGCGGGTTATCCAAAACCGGCGATCAAAGATTACAAGCTTTAATGAGGTCTCTTTTAGAGGTCGGAATACGGCATCGGATACAAAACCATTTACAAAGCGTTGAGGAGATGAATGGGTATAGACAAAAATTAGAAGACTTTTTTATTACCGCCGACAGGGAAAAGCTTCAATTGAAATTAAAACAAAAAAAAATTTATGATTCCCTTCGGCGAGGTCGGTAAAGGAGTTCTGTATCGTTAAATTTTTTTTTTGGTTCTTGAGAGTGATATTAAAATCGGTTGTTTTTCTGTTTAAAGCGGATAGAGAGGAAAGGTTATTTCTGGAGAATAAGGGATGGGAATGTTTCGAAAGGCAAAAGATGTTTTACAGGGGCGGAAAGCCTTAATTGTTCAAGCGATTCAAAAGGGGAAAACTCAAGAGGCGCTTGCTTTACTTGTTCAACACGAAAACAAGACTGTTGATTGTTTAGAATACGCTTGGTTGTCGGCTCGAAAAGGGAATAGAGCAATTATTGATTTTCTATGGAAAAACGGATTAGATATTCGGCTAAAAGATAAGAATGGAAAAACACTTCTTATGGAGGCGATAGAGGGGAATTTCGTTGATCTTGTAAAAGATTTGGTTCAAAAAGGAGCCAATGTTTATACGGGAGATAATAATGGGAAAACACCGTTAATGTATGCGGCTCATCAAGGGAATGTAGACATACTCCGATTTCTTGTTGAGCATGGGGCTCACATTTCGGATCAGGATAATCGGGAGTGGGGAGCGCTTATGTATGCGGCGAAAGAGGGGCACACGGCCGCCGTTGATTATCTATGCCAAGAAGATGCGGAGGTGGATGAAAGGATTTCCGATGTTCAGGGACAAAATCCCTTTGCTTGGACACCTTTGATGTATGCCGTTTATTACGGACATGCGGATACGGCTCAATGTCTGATTGATCATCAGGCCGATATTAATATAGTAGATAGTTTACGAGTTGGAGAAAACAGTTATATCCACAGAACCCCGCTTATGTTGGCGGCTAAAAATAAAGATTTAAAGATGGTTTCTCTTCTTTGTTCCAAAGGGGCGATACCGGATTATGACTGGGCATCTGATTCGGCATTGACCTATGCGATACAAGGTGGTGATTTAGAAATTGTGAAATACCTTTGCGAACATGGGGCCCAGATTGATTCCCAAAAATCAGGGAAAACACCGCTTATGTGGGCGGTTTTGTATAATCGAGCGGATATCGTTGAGTATTTATATAATCAGGGAGCCAACCTTAAATTAACGTGTTCAGATAAGGGTTGGACGGCACTTGATTATGCAAGGGCCTGTAAATTTGAAGAAATCAGTGATTTTTTAGAAGATCCCGAGGGGTTTCAAAAAGCGCGTCAATCGCGTGAAGTGGGTCGGCTTCTGAGAGAGATCACATATGATCGGTTGACGGATGAGACAAAAAATAAAAGAATTATCAATGAGTTGATACATCAGAATCTTCTGGATCACATATTTCAAGATAGGACAATAGATAGTTATGATAAATTAAAGAAAGTTTATCGAGCCGTAATACCTTTTGTCACCAATGACCGATTGCTTCAAGGACGGATTCGAAGATCCTTTACACAGAAGCAACAGACCTTAACAAAAGGAACCCCTCAGAGAAAAGAGGAAAAATCAAAACACAGTCAGACAGATCCGAAACGGCAGGATAAAGGTGCGTGGAATAAGATTCTTTCTTCCTCGTTAATGGGAGGTCAAAGGAGATAGAGGATCATATCTGTTCAAAAGGAGATATGCGAAGTGGCAGGAATTAAATACCTGAGAGCTTTTTTATCTGTTCTTGGTGGGGTGGATCGGGTTGTAAAACAATATCGGCATATGGGTTATATTGTTCACTGAGCCTATGAGTGTATCGAATATTGTTCAATTAAAAAAGTCAAAAAAGGAGAATGTATTTGCTCTTTTGGTGTAATTTTATCGACATGATAAATGATTTTTTCTATTCTGTAAGTTCATAGGTTGTCTCATCTATTTTTTTGAATATTTCAACATCCCAGGCGGGATTGATCCATTTTAGTTCGAGAGATCCATCTGAAAGGGTTTGAACATGGGCACACTCTGTTTTTACATCCGTTCGGCAACCATAAGAGTGGGTGTCTGAAATAATAAAATCGGCGGACCAATATGGATGTTTTAGTTTGATTGTGCGACCTTCCGGAACAAAAGTCCAAATTCCGTTTTCAAGACGAAAGAAAGTCTCTTTTGGATATTTTGTCCAAAAGACATCTATTTTATCCTCTCCGACTTTTACAATTTTTCCGGTATCGGGAGAATTTTTTCGTTTCCACAAGTTTGGGCCGATTTGTTCTAAAAAATCCTCCCACCGATATAATGGGTTTATTAAATAATAGGTATTCTCCAAATCAAAAGGGCATATGGTCTCGTATCTGTTATCTATATATACTTGCGGTATTTGAGGATTTTTTGAATTAGAGTTTTTAATTTTGTATAAGATATGACATTTTTCCATCAAAGAGTATTCAAATTTAAGTTCATTTTTCTGCGGAACAAAAAAACGAGAGATCATGTTTTGATGTATTTTTATGGAGTTTGTTGTCATGGCATTGTAGTATGTCTGTGAGTTGGATGAATGAGATCGCACAAAAACAAGTGTATCTGAGATAGAGCCTAATTTCCCGCCGTTCATAATGATTTGTCGCCAAAAATCATAGTCTTCTGCCGAAACAAAAGCAGTATTGTATTGAATATGATTTTGAAGAACAAAATCACGTTTAAACAGGGCGGCCACGTTGGGAAAAATATTATAAAACATAAGCTCTATTTCATAAAAGCCCGGCACAAAAGAAACCGAATATTTACGTTTGTTCGGTATATGCTGAGAGGGAGAAAAGTCTTTAGAAAAATATTGAATACCTCCGCTCATAGCATCGATTTCGGGATAATCGGACATAAAAGCGATAGATTTTTCGAGTCTTTCCGGTACGGACCAATCATCCGAATCCATAATGGCGACATATTTTCCTCTTGCGGCCTCCAATCCCTGTTGGCGAGAATAGGCAATTCCTCGGTTGATGGGGTTTTGAATAAGGCGGATACGGGAATCTTTTTGAGCATATTGACGAAGCACTTCTTTTGTTTTGGTATCGGATCCGTCATCCACGATAATAAATTCAAAATCCGGAAATGTTTGGTTTAAAATAGACTCGATGGATCTGGGCAAAAGATCCGGTCGATTATATACCGGCATCACAACGGAAACAAGGGGTCTTTTGAGGGGGTAGAAACAAAAAAAGATCCCCATGCAGACAATTAAAAAAAAGGCTGTGAAGATGATAATTCGGAAAGAGTGCTTTTTCATTTTATTTCAAAAAATCGATACAAAATCTTGTCTTACGAAAGCATCATAACATAATGAGAATCAAGATTCAAGTATTTTTACGGACGAGAAGATAATTAAATCAAGATTTATTAGTCTGCCAAGAGCAACAAAAGGATGATTTTTTGAAATAATGAGTAGAATTGAAAAGGCAATAAATCGTTTTTTAGACGGATAAAATGGCGCATATCGGGGAAGGGTTTTGAGAAATAATATGGCAACAATGGGGTTATTCGGGCAATAGAAGGCCTCACAATTTGATAAAAATATGGATCTCCCGTTGGGAAGAAGTTATCAAAAAGATTAAGAACCGGAAGGTTTTTATCAAACCTGTTGAGATGGAGGGACTATTCTTTTTGATTTTCTCTTTTTTGTTTTGTGGTGTGGTTTATACAACGGGAGATTTGCTTTTTATGTGTTTGTGTAATGGCATTAAAGTGCTTATCCAGTGACATGGCGACAACAGAGCTCATCGATTTTGTAATAATTACAAAAGGATCCCACGGGTTATTATCATCTGTGATGACTTTTTGAGGCAATTCCAGTGTGGTGAGACCGGTTTCTCCCGTCAGGGCTTTTTGTAAAGCAAGGGGCGTTTTTCCAATGACGGATTGTGTTGAGCCGTCCATTCCCCATTTTTTATAGTTGTGAAGGATTGTATTTTTTTGTTGGGGTGTTAAATGAATAAATCGTGCTTGAGCCTGCGTCAGAATATCAGACGCATATTCCGGTGCATCCACGCCTGTTGCCAGAACAAGAGAGATTTTATGATATGGAGAGAGACAAGAAACCGCTTTGAGGGTTGCATAATCTTGATCCGGTGTTGCTTTTTGAGAAGAATCGGATTTTTGAGTGGAATACAGGCAATCTCCTCCCGTATCTACACAGACAATGTTATCCGCACCACCGGCATCTTGAATGGCTGATTCGATTTGATGTGCTAATTGCCTGTTAGAAGCATCTAAAATCAGATAAACGGGAAGACCTTCTTTAGTTGGGATATTTTCTAAAAACCGTCCGTTTCCGGTTGTTTCAGGTAAAATACGATAAACATTTTGAACAATTTCTCCCCCGTGGTTTTGAACGGTTCGTTGGACACCTATTTTTTGTTGATGATCGCTTTGTGATTGCGTTTTTGCGGATCGAACGGAAATAATACAGGCGATTGGTTTTTTGGAAATTTGAGCTATTTGGGTCGCCTGAATAACATCCGATCCTCCTCCGATTCCGATGTAGGCCGTTCTCCCGTTTGGAATAAGGCGGGTGATATTTTTGTCTTGTGGATAATGCTCCGGTTCAATCTGAGGCGGATCTTTGAAAACGGCATAACCGAAGTGATGATCAAAATCTATTTGTGTCTCGATATATTTTTGTGTCACGAGATAAGCATCGTCCATCATTTTTTTAGAGAGTGTATTCAGATCAACGGTTATGACATCTTTGTTCGGATGATGGCGTAAATTTATTCGAACGGATTGATAAATTTCTGCTAAAGCCGTCAGGGCAAGGCGATAGGCGGTTTTTTGAGCCTGTTTTTTTTCTTCAGTCGTGGCGTGTTGAGGCAATTGATTGAGAAAGAAACGCTGAGCGTTGTTGATGAACGCCGGAGCGTAATAAAGCAAGATACCGCAAGGTTCTTTCTTTCCGGTGCCGGAAATGTTGAGCTCTTTAACTAAAATGGTGCGGACATTGACGGGCAGTTGATTAAAAGCTTCTTTGAGCGGAATAAAATCCGCGTCAGATAAAACACGAGAGAGCGCCGTTATTCGAGATAAAGCAAATCCCTCTTTTGAGGAGATATCTAATCCAAGCTGTTTTCCACGATCTGAGAGATAGTCATAATAGGCGGTTGACGGATCAGCAAGAAGATGTTGAACGGCACATAAAAAGCTACGGCACGTTGACTCCGTCATGACTAAAGACCCATCTTGTCGAATATGACCTGCTGCTCCGGCAATATCATAAAACGCATGTAAAATAAACAAGTCACGAGATTTGGGGGAAAGAGATGTTAATGGATCGATATGGACGGGTAAGTTTTCTCCTTGTACAAATTGACCGAGATTAAAACAGGTTGATAATCCCTCTTGTATGGTTTGACGACTTTTTGTCGGAAGAGATAAAAAACCGGAGAATAAATCTGATCGATGGGATAATAAATAGGAAAATATGGCATCGTGATCCGCATTTGAATGACCGGTTTCTTGTGCATATATTTCGGTCGGTTTTTTTGTTTTGCCGAGATCATTACAGAAAATGGAGTAAAGTGCGGTGTTTAAGTCACTTTCTGTTTGAATAATTCGGGTTGTAAATGTTCGAATTTTTTGAAAAGTTTCTTTTGAGAGTTTATTGGGTTCTTTTTGACACGCTGTGAAAGCGGAATAATTGTTTGTCATAACGTATTTAAAACATAATACCCCGACGGCAGCCCTGTCAAATTCTGTCGAATCAAGTATGTTTTTTCCTTCAAAAATATGAGAGCTCAAAGATGTTTTTGGAAAAACATTTGTTTCAGCCGTTGATTGATGAAGAGAGAGCAGATATTTTGTTTCGGGGAACAGATGAACAATTGCTTTTAAGAATGATAAATCATCTTGATTGAGAAGGGTATAAGAGATCATATAAATCCTTTTAATTTTACGTGGAATACTCTGAATTAATTATATCACACAAAAAAAACGGTTCAATATTTTATTGTAGGTTGATATAAAACGTGTCGATGGAGCGGAACATATAGAATTAAAAAGATTTTTTGTGGTTTTTGACAAGAGATGTGAGATAAAAGATATTAAAATATTAATCGCCACAGAATTTACAGGGATGAGCTCCTTTCGAAATAGCGTTTTCTTTTGTTGTTTGAATGCAATTTTTGAGACATCTGGCGGCGAATTTACATTCCGGCGTATGGTATACATGCGTTTTTGTATTCATGATGACAGGGCTGTCAGGAGTGGCTAAAACAGGGGTTGAAAAAATTAAAAACAGAAATAATAGGCAGAATACTTTTTTCATTTTGTTGCCTCGCATATATGATCAGAGAAAGAAAACCTAGTGTGTATTTTATATAAAAATTATGGGATGATCAAGAGATAAAAGGGCATTTTTTATCTGTTTGATTTTTATTTGTTTTTTAGGATTGTCGGTATAGACCCCGTATGAGCGTTTTTTGATTCGGGTTTTGCTTATTTCTTTATGTGTTGGCGGTATTCGGATATTTTATAAGTTTTGTGTTGATACCGGAACAGAATTTGTTTTTATTGCCGTTTATCATGGACGCGTGAGACGATTTTTTTGATTTATGTATTTTGGGTTGATACCAATTATTTTTAATGATAAAACGGACGAGGGTGTTGCGTTGAACATTCATGATGCGAGCAATTTCGGATTTTGATAATCCGGTATCCAACAATTTTTTCACTTTGTTTGTGTTGTGAGACAATTTTAATTGTTTGGACTCTGCTTGGAAAGGGCGTCCGAGTTTTTTACCGGAGGCTCTGAGATTGGCTAAGGATGATCTTGTTCGTTCCGAGATTAAATTACGCTCTATTTCGGCGGCCAGTCCAAAGGCAAAAGCCATGACTTTAGATTGAATATCGTTTCCCAATCGATAATTTTCCTTAAGGGTCCACACCTGACAATTTTTATTTAAACAAGTTTCAAGAATACGCATAACCTCCAATAATGAACGACCCAGTCGAGATATTTCACATGAAATTAAAATGTCTCCTTCATTTAATGAATTTAATACTTCCCCGAGTTTTCTTTTATTTAAAGCTTGACGGGATGAAATAATTTCTGAAATCCACGTATCGATTTTTAGATTATTTTTACGAGAGAATTGTTCTAATTCATATCGTTGATGATCAATGCTTTGTTTGGTTGAACTGACACGAATATATCCGATAATAGCCATTGTTATTTCTCCTTTTTTATAATTTTTGTTATGGATATGGGTGCTCAATTTAATGGAACGTTTAAATCAAGCATTTTTTTTAAAGAAACTAAAAATTTTTTAAAAAATTATTTTCGTTATAAGACAATCGGTTAATACGAGTGAATATCTTATCAAAAGTCATTTTTAGCGATATTTTATCTCCTGCTCATAAACGTTGGTTTATGTATAGTAATGGATGTAGACCATTTTTATGAAAGGAAAAAAATGAAAAAAACGTTATTATTTGCCACGGCAATAGCTTGTTTGTTTGCAATGGATGCCAATGCAGCCATCAATCAATATGTGTCTGTTAAGGGAAATTATTCATTTATGGATAATCAGTTTAAAGAGAAAGAAACAGAAACATTTGCTGGACAGACAGATTCTTATTCTGAGAAAATCAGTTTGGATGATAACACATGGGGTGCCAGTGTTGCTTATGGTATTAAGACCGGTCCAATCAGAACGGAGTTGGAGTTAAATTGGAATGACGATGCCGACAAGAATCTTGAAGGAGATAAAGTTGAGGTAGAATCCAATTCTGTTATGTTAAATGCCTATTATGACAT
>CASECF010000067.1 GCA_949286245.1 uncultured Alphaproteobacteria bacterium | reverse complement strand
TTGTTATTCTTGTGACAACGAGGGGGGCGTCAATGTGACAGGTGTGGAAGAGAATTGTGGTATCTGTTCCAATCGGGAATTATGGGAAAAAAGCACTTCTGAAACCCAATGTGTGATCCCGTGTCCGGAAGGGCGCCCTTTGCGTGGAGATGACGGCAAATGCTATTCGTGTGATCATCCGGATCCGGTTGGCATGGGGATGGCTCAGCATGAACCTGAACGATGTACATCCGTTTGTCCTAATCGAGTGGCAAACGGATATTGGAATCGTAGGTGTTCTCTTCCTTGTGGGGAAGGAATGTTTACAGGACAGGATGGAAAATGCTATTCTTGTGATGAAGAAAAAAATATTGATGTGAGTGGTGTTACTCATGAGGGATGTGAGGAGTGTTCTAATCGAAAATTATATTATAATGGATTATCTTATCCAACGGTTTGCATTTTGGATTGCTCTCAAAATGAATTTCGGGGGAATGATGGTATTTGTTATCCTTGTGATTATCCGGATCCTGTTAACTTTGAGGCGCGGAATAGTTGTTCCGTGATTTGCCCTAATCGTGTTATCAATGGTGGTTTTAATTATTATTGTTCAAATGGTCTTTGTGAGGAAGGAACATTTACGGGTACGGATGGGAAATGTTATTCTTGTGAAGATGAACGGACAATCAATGTTTGGGGTGTCACACATGAGGGATGTGAGCAATGCTCTAATCGGATAAAATATGGAGATATCTGTATGCTTAACTGTCCTCAAGGTGAATTCAAGGGAGAAGATTCAAAATGCTATTCTTGTGAAGAAAAATCTCCGATACGAATGACCGATGCAAAAAATACCTGTTCTTTATTATGTCCCAATCGAGTAGCAAACGGATATTTAAGTATTTTTTGTTCGTTCCCTTGTGGTGATGGAATGTTTACAGGAAATAACGGTCAATGCTATTCGTGTGATGAGGAAAAGAATATTGCGGCTAATGTGGAACATAGTGGCTGTGAGCAGTGTCCTGATACGAGGAATTTATATAATAATGTATGTGTTCCGAAATGTTCAGGGGATTTACCACTTAGAGGATCGGATAACCAGTGTTATCCATGCGATACGGAAACAAGAGTTCCGGTGACTGGAATGACGGATGCGTGTTATGAGTGTGCCGATCAGCGAAAACTCGATGGAAATTATTGCGTTTTAAAATAAAATTCTGTTTGAAGAAAAAGAAGAATTTGTGATTATGTGGAGGGATATCAATCTTTTTGTTTCAATATAAAAATTTTTTAAAATTTTATGTTTTTGAGAAAATATCTTGCTCTTTTTGAGATTTAAATTGTTCAATTTAGAGCTATTTTTTATGAAATAATCTCTCTTTTTCTTATTTTCTTGATTTTTAGATGATTCGCTTGTATGATAAGCAAAACATTTTTTGGGAAATGCAAATGCGTCATTGGGTACTGATTTATTTTTTCTTATTTTTTGTCCTTGTCTCTTTTATCGGGGGGAGTGTGTTTACAACATATTCTCAGTTTATCGCAGAAGGACCGCTTACCGAAAAGCATGAGGTGGTTATTCCAAAGGGAATCGGTCTCAAAAGAATTGCCGCTCTTTTACATAAGGAGGGGGTGATCAGTAGTCCTTCCGTCTTTGTTTTGGGTGTTCGAGCAAGTGGCTATTCCGAATCGATTAAAGCAGGAGAATATTCTTTTCCGGCCCGTGCCAGTGCCAAAATGGTTATGAATATCTTAACAAGCGGACATACCTATGTCAGGCGATTGGTTGTGCCGGAAGGATTAACATCCGCTCAGGTGATCGCATTGATGGATGAGGCCAAAGGATTGGTTGGACGTGTTTCTTATGTTCCTAAAAACGGAACATTATTGCCGGATACATATCACTATTCTTATGGTGATACCAAAGAGGGAATGTTGTCTCGTATGCAAAATGCCATGGATCGTACGCTTGCCGAACTCTGGAATAAAAGGGTCGAGGGCTTGCCCTTAAAAACACCACAGGACGCTGTTATATTGGCATCCGTTGTTGAAAAAGAGACTTCATTGGATCGGGAGCGGGGATTGGTTGCCGGTGCCTTTTTGAACCGTCTTAAGCAAGGTATGAAATTACAATCGGATCCAACTGTGATTTATGCCGTTACGGATGGAGAAATGAATTTAAAAAGAAGATTGACGTATAAGGATTTACGGTATGAACATCCGTATAATACTTATGTCGTTTCAGGGTTGCCGGCAGGCCCGATTTCTAATCCCGGAAGAGAAACCATTGAGGCTGTTTTGAATCCGACCGAAACAGATGCAATTTATTTTGTGGCAGATGGTAAGGGTGGGCATGTTTTTGCCAAGACATACAAAGAACATCAAGCGAATGTTCAAAAATGGAGAAATATTCGTAAAGGAGTGAAATCTCCTCAGAAAAAATCATCTTCTGTTAATCAGAAACATCCCCTTCCTCAAAATATTCCAAATACTCTTCAAAAACAAGAAAATCAAAAAAATACTGTGAGTAAAAAATAGAAAAATAAAATTTGATGATGATTTAAAACCAAAATTAAATATCTTTAATTTTTAATAACCGGATATATATCTTTCGTAAGAGCATTTTCTTTTTCTCCCGTTCGGTCATGAAGATCCCAAACGGGATTTGTTTTAGAAGCTTTTTGAAACATTTTGTGAAAAGAGGAGAAAACTTTGAAAATTATCTTGAAAGAAAACTTTTTTTCGGTTATTTTCATCTCTGATAAACGATAAAAGGAAAGGACTTTCTTTATGGATTCATTCTATCATACTAAAGATAAAACAAAACCAACGGCTCAAGAATTACAACATTTAATCGAATGGCATTTGAAATATTCTCTCTCTAAACGAGTATGTGAAGCGGATAGAGATCATCTTTTTACTGCTTTAGCTATGGCTGTTAGAGATTTGTGTATTGATGGAATGTTCCAAACGGCGGCTCGTCATGAAAAGGAGGATCCGAAAAGAGTTTATTATTTGTCTTTAGAGTATCTTCTGGGTCGTCTTTTGCCGAATAATTTATACAATTTTGAAATTATGGATCTTTTGGATGAAATTCATTTAGATAATCCTATTCCGCTTCGTGAGGTATTGGATGCTGAATATGATCCGGCATTGGGAAATGGTGGTTTAGGACGGTTGGCTGCTTGTATCTTAGATTCGATTGCCACAGAGGGAATGCCGGGGTATGGGTACGGTATTAATTATCAATTTGGATTGTTTAAACAGTTTTTTGAAAACGGATGGCAAAGAGAACATGCCGATTCGTGGTTAGATCGTAGCTCTCCTTGGCAAATTGAGCGAGGAGATAGGACCTGTTTGGTTCCGATCAACGGCCGTGTCATTTATGAAGAAAAAGATGGTATCAGAGAACCTCACTGGGTGGATACAAATCAGTTGTTGGGTGTCCCTTATGATATGCCGATTGTTGGATATGGCGGGAAAACGGTTAACTATCTGAGACTGTTTTCTGCTAAATCAACAAATACCTTGGATCTTGAAGTGTTTAATCAGGGTGGGTATATCAAAGCCGTTGAAGAGAATATCAAGGTTGAGACAATTTCGAAAGTTTTGTATCCCTCTGATACATTTGAAACGGGCAAATATTTGCGGTTGATGCAACAATACTTTTTTACGGCCTGTGTTATTAACGATATTATGAGACGCTTTTTGGAATGTCATACGGATTTCAATGAATTACCGGAAAAAGTCGCTATTCAACTCAATGATACGCATCCGACACTGGCTATTGTCGAATTAATGCGCGTTCTCGTTGATGTTTATCGATTGGATTGGGATCATGCTTTTGACTTAACAACTCGTGTTATGGCCTACACAAATCATACTTTGTTGCCTGAAGCTCTCGAAAAATGGCCTGTCAGTATGTTTGAACAGTATTTACCTCGTCATTTGGGAATTATTTATGAAATCAATGATCATTTGATGAGACAGGTCATGGATCGATTCCCGGGAGATACGGCAAAGCTTTCAAGAATGTCTATTATTGAAGAGGGTCCCGTCAAGCAAATACGAATGGCTCATTTGGCGATTACAGGATCTCATTCCGTAAACGGTGTCGCGGAATTACATACAAAATTGGTGGAGACAAATTTAGTCCCCGATTTTTATGAAATGTGGCCCGAGAAATTTAATAATAAGACAAACGGGGTAACTCCACGGCGATGGTTGTTGGATTCTAATCAAGGCCTTTCCAAATTTATCACAAAACATATCGGAGATGCGTGGATTACCGATTTATCAGAACTCAAGAAATTAGAACCACTTGCAGAAGATGATACGGCTTTAGATGAAATTAACGCTATTAAACTTGAAAACAAAAAACGATTGGCCAATATGATTGATCGATTAACGGGTGTTAAAGTTAACGTAAACAGTATATTTGATGTTCAAGTGAAGCGTATTCATGAATACAAACGCCAATTATTGAATGCGTTGCATATTATTTATCAGTATTTATTAATTGTTGAAGATGGCATTCAAATGCGTGTTCCGAAAACTTATATTTTTGCGGGAAAGGCAGCGCCCAGTTATGAAATGGCCAAATTGATTATTAAGTTGATTAACAATATTGCCTCTGTTGTTAATAATGATCCGAGAGTTAAAGATCAATTAAAGGTTGTTTTTATTCCGGATTATAAAGTTTCTTTGGCTGAAGTTATTTTCCCCGGAGCAGATGTCAGTGAACAAATTTCAACAGCTGGATTTGAAGCTTCAGGAACCAGTAATATGAAGTTTATGATGAATGGGGCCTTAACACTCGGAACATTGGATGGTGCCAATATTGAAATTATGAAGGAAGCCGGAGAAGAGAACTTTTATTTGTTTGGATTGACGGCAGAGGAGGTTAATGATCGTCATAAGAGTGATACACATAAACCGTGGGATTATTACAATCAAGATATGAAAATTAAACGGGTTATGGATAGTCTAACTTCCGGACTGTTTACTCCGAATGAAAGTAAAGATCTCTTTGCTCCTATTTTCCAAGATATCATGTTTAAAGATTACTATATGGTTTTAGCTGATTTCGAAGCTTATGTTTCGGCTCAAGATAAAATTTCGACAGACTTTTTATTGCGTAAATCGTGGGCTAAAAAAACCTTGCTAAATATTGCTCGATCCGGAAAATTTTCAATAGATAGAACGGTTCGTGAATATGCTAAGGATATTTGGAATATTAAATCAAGTTTGCCCGAGGAGTAATTTGAAGTATGAAAGAAGTCCGGTTTTTCGGTCGCAGGAAAGGAAAAGCGATTAAATCTTCCAAAATGAAGCTTTTAGAGGACTTATTACCTCGGCTAAAACCGGTTTTGCCCGAGGCCGGAAGTTTTTTTGATATGGAAAAATTTTTTGGAATTCATCCTCAAGAGATCTGGTTAGAAGTTGGATTCGGAGGTGGAGAACATATCGCTGAATTGGCGCTTAGAAATAAAAATGTTGGTTTTTTGGGGGCTGAGCCATTTTTAAATGGAGTAGTTTCTTTATTGGCTCATTTAAATGGTTCTCATCATGAAAGAACACAACATACGGAGTTATCTGAAGAGCGAGTGGATAATGTACGAATCTGGCCGGATGATGTTCGAGATTTATTTCCATTTTTGAAAGATGGAACGTTTAATCGTGTGTTTGTTTTGTTTCCGGATCCGTGGCCCAAAGCACGCCATGCTGAGCGTCGTTTTATCAATCAGGCAAATTTGATTCATCTTCATCGATTACTTTGCGATGAGGGGCGCTTGTATGTTGCAACCGATGTTAAGGATTATGCTGATTGGGCTCTTGAACAAGTTGAAATAAGCCAACTTTTTGAAAAAGAAAATGAAAACACATCCAGTCCACCTAATGATTGGGTTCCGACACGTTATGAACAAAAAGGGATAAAGGCCGGAAGATCGCCAATTTATCTCATTTTTAAAAAAAAAGATAAATCTTTAAAATAACGCTTGACGAATATTGAAAAATACGCAAGAATATAAAACAAAGGAGAGACAGAATGAATTATAAAACAGTTAATATCAAAGACGGGAAAGAGATTGTTATCAATGGGTCCTTTACGTTTCGGGATCATGACACATTTTTTGAAATTGTTTCATTGATTAAAAGTGCTCAAGATAAAAAGATCGTTTTTAATTTAGCCGAATGTGATTTTATTGATTCGGCAGCTTTGGGAATGTTCGTTATTGCTCATGATGAGGCTTCTTCAAAATCTGTTTCTCTCTCCATTAAGGGTGTTAAAGGAAAAGTTAAAGACGTCATGTATGCTGCTCGGTTCGATAGTTTATACGTTTTTGAAGATTAATTTTTTGTTTTATTAAAAAAAATATCATCGTCGTTGTGCGATGATATTTTTTTTTTATGATTCGAACGTAACACTACCTGCGTAAGCAGGTAGATGTAGACATACCCATATCTTCGCGCTATAAAGAAGATATGGAACAGGTAATATATAGAAAACAGAGTAATTGCGTGTATCACTGCCATTATCATA
>CASECF010000066.1 GCA_949286245.1 uncultured Alphaproteobacteria bacterium | reverse complement strand
AGGCCGTTCCATGGTAGAGATGCTCGGTGTCCTTGCCATTATCGGTGTGTTATCAATCGGCGGGATTGCCGGATACACCATGGCGATGAACCGCTATCGTGCCAATGAAATCATCGATGTTGCCTCTAAAGTTGCCGTTATCGCTATGTCGAAACAAAGACCTCTTTGGGAGCATCAGCCTGGTGTTCCACCTACGGATCTATATGCCAGGATGTCTGAAGTGACAACGAGTCGAAATGTTGGTGGAGCAACAGATATTGGGGGTTATCAAAACGGGAGTGTGAGTATTTCGGGACCTATCAGTGAAGGGACGTATAATGCGATTAAGTCGATTGCTGGGAATAAGTTTATAAGCGGTACTTATTATAGCGCTGATTATAGTGTCATTCTTTTAAATTTTGAGGCGTATTAGTCTGATATTCTCTCTTAAAAATACCCGAAAGATTTTTCGGGTATTTTTGTGTATTTAAGAAGATTTTTAGTAGGTAAATGTATATTAATTACTTTGAATTTATTTTTTAGTCAAAAAAATTTAAATTTTCTTTATTTCCCAGAGATCTTTTTGTAAAGGTGTCTTTATTCTTCATTGAATATATTTCAGAGAATATTTGAATACGGGTACTCCTTTTAGGAATTTCAGATATTTTATTCCTTTCTATCCTTCGGTTTATTCTTTTCTTTTTTTATTGAAAAAAAATTGAAAACTCATTATGATACAATCTGTTTGTTAGATTGAAAAGGAAAATGGTGTGAGTGTAAAAGCCAAAAGAATTTTTAAAAAAGCTGTTTCATGGGCGGGATTGTTCTTTTTTATTATTGCCGCAATCATGTTGTATCATCAACTCTCCAAATATTCTTTAATAGATATTAAGAACGCTCTTTTTTCTATTCCTCTGCACAATTTGGTTTTCTCCTGTATAGCTTCTTTTTTTGGGTATGTGGCTCTTTCCTCATATGACTTTTTAGCCCTTAAATATGTCAAGAAATCACTGTCAGCATGGAAATGGATTTTTGCCGGGTTTATTGGCTTCTCAATCAGTAATAATGCCGGTCATGCCATTGTTTCCGGTGGGACGGTTCGGTATCGTTTATATACCAGATGGCGCCTCAAGGCCTTTGAGATTATTAAAATGGTCACTTTTTCAGGCTTTACATATTTGGTTGCTTGCTTTTTCCTAATCATTGTCGGATATGTTTTGACGCCATCTCATGCTTTTGGGAACAGTTCTATGTCTCATATGACCACAACGATTGTTATGGTGGTTTCTCTGATTGGATTGTTAGGATATTTTGGATTATCTCTTTTTTATAAAAAAGCAGTTCGTATTAAGGATCTCTCTTTTAAAATGCCCTCGTTTAAGATGGCTTTAGCTCAGGTTTTTATCGGTGGCGCCGATATTTTGGCCGCTTCGTTGGTTTTATATTTTGTTCTTATCCCGTTTGTTGATATTCCTTTTGATGTGTTTATGGGGGTTTTTATTATTGCTCAGGTTTTAGGCGTGTTTAGTCAGGTTCCGGGGGGACTGGGAGTATTTGAGGGATTATTTTTGGCTATTTTACCATCGGAGGCGAGTGTGGCTCATATTTTTGGAGCTTTAATTGCTTACCGGATTATTTATTACTTGCTTCCTCTTTTGGTTTCCGGTGTTGCTATTGTCGTTTATGAAGGCTTGTTGCGATATCGTCGTTATAAAATAGATCAAGAGTTAAATATACAGTGAACTAATCAATCACTTCGTTAGGATAGACACCGAAGAAGGATGTTTTTTTCATCCAGCCTTTAATATGTTTTTCTCCATAAGGGAAACGCAGTAAGCAAAAATCTGATTTGGGAGGACATTTTTCAATGTGGGCAATTGTGCCTTTTTGTGCGATGGCAATGGGTTGCCCTGTCTCTTGAGGTTTTTTAAAGAGATAATCTTCTTTGAGAGAAACAGCATATCTTTGGTTGGTCAGCATATTTTTGTGAACCCAACCGATCGTTCCGTCCAATTCACGAATTTGACGCCATAATTCATACTCATCTATAATCTCAACAGGATAATGCTTTTCTACATAAACCCAATTAATAGGGAAACGACTGCCGGGACCGGTTCTTAAATTCACTTCATTATAGCGAATCGCAACAAAACGAGGAAGAGAAAGAGATTCTTTACCCAAAACATAATTGGGGAAAATGCTCCCGATACAAAAAAGAGAGCCGGATAAAAAAACAAAAAATTTATTCATCCGATGATTTAAACCTCTCTCGAATAGATCTCGTCTCTCTTCGACTGTGTTCGGATTTTGGATTAGCGACAGTCCTTTTATCCACCAAAATATCAGATGTATTTGTTGGTTGTATATCTGTATCGGTAGATGGAGTGGTAATTTCATTCCAAGCTATTTGATAGGCCGGCATGATAACCAATTGAGCAACCGGTTGTCCTCGACGCAAAACAACTTGATGCCGGCTTGCGTTTTGAATTAAAATAAATAAGGGATCTCTATTTTCCGGATTAACAAGTTTAGGCGCATCCATAACGATCAATCCCGTTTCTAAAACTAACTCCGGCAAACTGACAATAAACCCACATAAACCATTGGGAATTCCAATCGCAAAGCCGGTTGGGATATGAACACGTTCCTGGGGCTCCAGTTTAATTGTTGCTGGAATTGCGGCCAATAATTGCAATCCGACATGATTTCGGGAGGGGTATGACGGAAGAGGAAAGCCTGTTCCATCAGGTGTACGAACGATATGTAATCTTGGAAACATTTCGATAGATCCTTTTCAAACTCTCTCTCCATAGTGCCAAATTCTGTTTTTAAAGTCAAGAAATAAAACAAAATCGAGAATAAGGGCGCTGATTACATTCCCAGATGATTTTGCCGGATATTGTCATGAAGTGTCATATTTTGACTTGTCGTAAAAAGGAGTAAAATCATGTATAATATAGATAAAATAGGGAAAATAGATTTCATTTGAAAATAGAGCCAAGAAAGAATGATCTGTATTGGCTCTATTTTTTGGGGAGGGATATATGTGTGAACAGGAAACTGCTTTGGAAGCGATCAAAATACAACCCAGAAATGGGGGCTTGTCTAAAAATATGATTTTATTAGCAGAGAAGCAATGTAAAGATTATAAAAAAATGGAGATGCGAATGAATAATTTAGAAAAAAAAGTAGATTTATTGGATCATAAAATGGATCAAATGAGAAATATGGTCGATGAAAAGTTAGATCGCGTCTTAACATTGGTGGAAGAACGAAGAGATGTATGGCAAATACTGAAATCCATTCTCAATAATAAAGTATTCATTTATTTAATTATTACTCTTTTATGTGCCGCATTCGGCGTCTCTGTCGGAGAGGTTGGAACATTTTTGTTTAGAAATTAATCTTTAAAGGAAAGGGAAATAAAGTGAATCAAAAATTATTAGAACGCTTAATTAAACACGAGGGTCTGAGACTGAAACCGTATAGATGTACTGCCGGTAAATTAACAATCGGGATTGGGCGTAATTTAGAAGATGTGGGAATTACGGAATCGGAGGCAATCGAGTTATTAAAAAATGATTTGGCACGATGTCATCACGAATGTCTTCATTCATTTTGGTGGTATCATGAATTGGATGAGACACGACAGGGGGTTCTTTTGGAAATGTGCTTTAATTTGGGATTAAAAAAATTAAAAAGCTTTCGTCACATGTTAACGGCCTTATCATTAAAAGACTATGGATTGGCGGCTCGTGAGATGAGATCAAGTCTTTGGGCGCAACAAGTCGGACAAAGAGCAAAAACACTGGCAGATTTAATGCAGCGAGGGGCATAAATTAAAGAAATAAGACATTGTGATTGTCAATCTTTAAAAAGATTAACAAGATGGCAATCGCCGTTTGGGTGATGTCGGAATTGAAGAACCCGTAGGGTGAGATTCCCTTCACAAATATGTATTGGATTTTTTATAAAAAATGGAGCGAGTGAAGACAAGGAGGCAGAAAAACAGTCCGGGGGACTGTTTTTCCCGACGCAGCAATGAGACACAGCCAAACAAGATGGCAATCGCCGTTTGGGTGATGTCGGAATTGAAGAACCCGTAGGGTGAGATTCCCTTCACAAATATGTATTGGATTTTTTATAAAAAAATGGAGCGAGTGAAGGGAATCGAACCCTCGTCTTAAGCTTGGGAAGCTTCCGCTCTACCATTGAGCTACACTCGCAATCTACACCACGCAGTATATCTGCTTTAAGAAGAAAAATCAAGTTTTTTTATACATTTTTGAAAAGGAATATGTTTTTTTCAAAAAAAGTAGCAATATTGACAATTTGAGGAATATCATGTACTCTTTCGCTCAAATATCAGATATAACAAAGGGATATATAGGTATGAAAAAAATCAAATGGATCGGAATGAGTCTTTGTCTGTTCCTTTTTTTGGGATGGATGCCATATCTTTTTATTTATTCTTCTCAGTCAGGGACAGCTGAAAAAGCGATTCTCAAGTCTAAACCCTCTATTGCAATTTTATATATTGCCACGAATCGATATACAGTATTTTGGGATGATTTTTATTCCAGTATGGAGAAAAATTTTTTGCCGGAATATCCTAAACATTATTTCTTTTTTACGGATGATAAAGATCTTGTTGTGCCGGATAATGTGACAAAGGTTTTAATCGGTCCGCTTAAATTCCCGTTTGTTTCTCTGATGAGATGGGCGTTTTTTGATTCCATAAAAGACTTGTTGTCACAATATAACTATATATACTTTTTAAACGGAAACGCCGAAGTTGTTCGACCGGTCCATGATGAAATATTGCCGACAAAAGAACAAGAGGGATTGATGTTTGCTTGGCACCCGGGATATTATGCTCATAGAAATCCGTTTGGTTTTCCATATGATCGTAATCCGAGATCAACCGCTTATATTATGATGGGACAAGGAAAATTTTATATTCAGGGTGGTTTTAACGGCGGACGATCCGAAGATTTTCTTAAAATGACAAAAGTTATTTTAGAGCGAACTCTAATCGACGTGAAAGAAAAACAAATGGCCAGATGGCATGATGAATCGCATCTGAACAGATATGTGCTAGATCTTAAAAATCCATTGGTAATGGATCCTCGATATATTTGGGCACCGTTCGATTGGTCTTATTTTGATCAAATTAAAGATGATATTCGAATTATTATGAAACATAAAGGCGAAAAAAAATACGGAGGCTTAATTTATTTGAGACAAGAAAGAGACACGGTTGACTATGCTCTTTCTTTGGTGTATCCCAACCGGAAAGATCAGTTGCTTCCGAAAGCAGAATCTCATTTGTATTGCCGTAAAACCCAACCGCAAGATTGCGGAACACTCGTTTTAAACGGCAATCAATTGGAGGTTCGGTGGGAGAAATATGACCCTGAAATCTTTGTAAAAAAAGACAATGCATTTGTTCTTTCCAACGTTGAGTAAAAATTTATAAATACAATCAACAGATCATCGATGAGCGATTGTTTTTGATCGAATGAATATTGCTCAAAAAGATAAAGCAAAAAGGATATCGGATTCGGACAATATGTCGGATTCGGAAAATAAGAAAAGAAGAATATTATTTTCAATAGATTATTCTTTTTTTTCTTTTATTAAGTGAAATATTTATTCATTTTTCAACTTAAAGTGAGACCTCTCCCTCTCTTCTTTTTTTGTTTTTTTTTCTTATGAAAATAAAAAAAATATCATCTTTTAAAGAGGTTATAAAAAACATTTTTTTATGGGGGAAAAAGGATTGACTTTTAGAATGAAAAATATTTTAGTTATACATAACATCAAACCATTTAACACAATATATAGTATTTTTGGAAAGAGGAGATCACAAGATGTTGGAAGTTATCCAAAATGAAGAAAAATCAACCATTGACCTTGGACCGCTCAAAGAAGTGATCAAAAGAGACGGAGAAAAGCATGCGTTTGCTGTGACGAAAATTGCCATGGCGATCATGAAAGCTGGAGAAGCTACAAAAGAGTTTGGCTCCGATGAGGCATGGTTGTTAACACGGCAAGTCGTTAAGGTTTTGAAGCATAAGTTTGCGTATGGAATTATTCCGGCCATTGAGCAGATTCAAGATGTTGTTGAACAAGTTCTCATTTCATCCAACTATTACAAAACAGCCCGTTCTTATATTGTATATCGGGAACAACGGGATAAAATGCGAAAAGATAAGCGAGCCGTTATTGACGCTATTTCTTCGATCAATGAATATCTGGATAGATCTGATTGGCGTGTTAATGCTAATGCAAATCAAGGATATTCGTTGGGTGGTTTGATTTTAAATGTTTCCGGTAAGGTGGTGGCAAATTATTGGCTTAACCACGTTTATACACCGGAGATCGGTGAGGCTCATCGGAACGGGGATTATCATATTCATGATTTGGATATGCTGTGTGGGTATTGTGCCGGTTGGTCTTTGCGTGTTTTGTTAGAGGAGGGATTTAATGGGGTTCCAAATAAAGTTGAATCGAACCCTCCAAAACATTTGGTCTCTGCTTTTAGTCAGATGATTAACTTTTTGGGAACCCTTCAAAATGAATGGGCCGGTGCTCAGGCTTTTTCTTCGGCGGACACTTACTTGGCTCCTTTTGTCAGAATTGAAAAGCTGTCTTACGAAGATGTTAAACAAGCCATGCAGTCATTTATCTTTAATTTAAATGTCCCATCTCGCTGGGGAACGCAGACACCGTTTACAAACTTAACGTTTGATTGGAACCCGCCGGCTGATTTGCAAGATAAACATCCGATTATCGGGGGACAGGTTCAAGAGTTTACATATGGGGATTTGCAGGCAGAAATGGATATGATCAATCGGGCCTTTTTGGAGGTTATGGGTGAGGGAGATGCCAAAGGTCGTCCGTTTACCTTCCCGATTCCGACTTATAATATTACCAATGAATTCCCATGGGATTCGCCCAATACCGAGTATTTGTTTGAGATGACGGCAAAATATGGTCTCCCATACTTCTCTAACTATCTGAATTCGGATATGAAACCCAGTGATGTTCGATCTATGTGTTGTCGGCTAAGATTGGATTTGACCGAGTTAAAAAAGCGAGGCGGTGGGTTGTTCGGATCTGCCGAACAGACCGGATCTATCGGTGTCGTCACGATTAATTGTGCTCGCTTGGGATATCTTTATAAAGGGAAAGAAGAAGAATTATACAACCGTTTGGACGAACTGATGGAGTTGGCTAAAACTTCTCTGGAAATTAAGAGAAAAACGATTTCCATGCATATGGATCGAGGGTTGTATCCTTATACAAAACGATATTTGGGACGCTTTAACAGTCACTTCTCAACGATTGGGGTCAATGGAATCAATGAAATGATTCGTAACTTTACCGGAGATCGAGAGAATATCGCAACCCCGTGGGGAAGAGAGTTTGCTAAAAAATTCTTGACTCATATGCGTGAAAAACTTGTTAAATTTCAAGAGGAAACGGGAAATATGTATAATCTGGAGGCAACGCCTGCCGAAGGAACGACGTATCGATTTGCCAAGGAAGACCAAAAGCGTTTTATGGGAATTATTCAAGCCGGAACAAAAGAAGCGCCTTATTATACCAACTCATCTCAACTTCCTGTCGGATTTACGGATGATCCGTTTAAGGCTTTAGATTATCAAGATGATTTGCAGACACAATATACGGGTGGAACTGTTTTGCACCTCTATATGAGTGAGCGAATCTCTTCTGCAGAGGCTTGTAAATCATTGGTTCGTAAGGTGTTGGAAAATTATCGGCTCCCTTATGTTTCTATTACACCGGTTTATTCGATTTGTCCGAAACATGGTTATATTGCCGGTGAGCATAAATATTGTCCGGTATGTGATCAGGAGTTGATCGAGAAAAAACGGAAAGAATTGGAAAGTGCCTGATAATAGGTGTTATGTTAACTTTGTTTTTAAAGGAGATTAGGATGACAGATCAAGAAATTTTAAATCAACATGAAACAGAACGACAACCGGTTGAATGTTGGACGCGCGTGATGGGTTATTTCCGTCCTTATAGCCAGTTCAATAAAGGAAAAAAATCTGAGTTCGAAGAACGTGTTTGGTTTGTAGAAAAGGATTTTTGCTCTTGTTCGGTTAAAAAAGCCGTTTAATAAAGAAGAATTGTTTTGCGGAGGCGTTCTCATCGGAACGCCTTTTCCATGAAAAAATGAGATGAAGAAACAATTGAAGACAATGTATGACAGTGTCTCTTTTTGCGACACTTCGTTTGAATAATTTGAGGAAACGTATGATTAAAATCGCCGGTCTTGTCCCGTTTACAACAATTGATTATCCCGATCATTTGGCAGCGGTTCTTTTTTTAAAAGGATGCCCCCTGAGATGCCCGTTTTGCCACAATTACAGCCTTCAAGATCCGTCCGGAGAGAGTGAAATGGACTGGGAAACCGCACTTGCCTTTTTTAAAGAACGATCAAAACGGTTGGACGGAGTTGTTTTTAGCGGTGGGGAACCCTTAATGCAACCCGCCGTAGAAAAAGCAATTGAGGCGGTTCATCAATTGGGCTTATCGGTTGGAATTCATACCTCCGGTGTTTATCCGGAACGATTGGAAAATTGTTTGCCTTTTTTGGATTGGATCGGATTGGACATTAAGGCTCCTTGGTCTAAATATCAGGTATTGACGGGGCAAAGGGATATGGCCCCGCTTGTCCGAAAATCACTCTCCTTATTGATATCGGCAGAAAAAAATTTTGAATGTCGAACAACGTGTGACCCCAGATATTTAACAAAAGAAGATATTTTGGAAATTGCAACCGATCTCTCGCAACGAGGTGTTAAAACATATATGCTTCAAAAATATCGTACCTTTGAGGGAGATCAAAATCCGCCCTCCGTCACGGAGATTGAATCCTTTTTTACGGATGCCTCTTTTTTAAAGACACTCCAAAAACAATTTGAACATTGTTCTGTTCGGGGCTAAGATTTTTAGGGCTTTTGAATTTCTTCCGGAGACAGAATTAAAGCATCAATAACGGGCTTAAATTCCCGAATAACTTGTTTATAAACCCCTCGTTTAAAGGGAACAACAACCTCTGTTATTTCTTCCAGATTCATCCATTTAAAGGAACTAAATTCAATTTCTTCTTGAAACGCATTGAGTTTAAAATCGTTATCTGTCCCCAAAAATAGAAATAAAAACCATTTTTGTCGTTGCCCCTTAAGTCCGGTCTTTCTTTTTTTATGACCAACGGGTAAGTCATATTTGTACCAGTGCTTTGAAATTGTAATAAGCTTCACTTTATCCGGCGTTAACCCCGTTTCTTCTTTGAGTTCACGATAAACGGCTTGATCGGGGGTCTCTCCGAGATCAATTCCGCCTTGAGGCATCTGCTGATTGTAAAGATATTTTTCCCCATCTGCTCGCTTTCCCATCCAGACTTTTTTCTCCGAGTTAATGATCATTATTCCGACATTGGGACGATAAGTTTGAATCATTTTTTTTCCTTTCCCGTATTTTTATTCCTTCTCTCGATAAAGAGCGATACCTCGTAAAATATCCAGAGCTCGGTCTAACTGATAATCAGCTTCTTCTTCTTTGTCCTCTGAATTTTTTTCTACCTGAGATGATTTTTTCTTATCCCTGTTTTTGTCGTCTTTTTGAGAATCAATTGCCTTTTTCCCAACTTCGGCAGAAATAGCTCCCGGCAAGTTCCCCTCATTAAATCCTTTTATTTCCGGAAGCTCTTCCAGTTTGGCTCGTGGGATAATAATATCCGGCTCAATACCCTTTGCTTGGATCGAGTGACCGGACGGGGTGTAATAACGCGCCGTTGTTATACGAATGCCTCCAAATCCGGGAATGGCTTTTATTGTTTGAACAGACCCCTTTCCAAAAGATTTTAGACCGACAATCACGGCTCGTTTATGATCTTGTAAAGCTCCGGCCACAATTTCTGAGGCTGAGGCAGAGCCTTCGTTAATCAGGACAACAAGCGGTAATCCCTTGGTCATATCGGGGTCTGTCGCCGAAAATCGCAATGTGTCTTCCGGTTTTCGGGAACGAGTGGATACAATTTCTCCTTGAGATAAAAAGAGATCGCTGACTCCAACCGCTTGATCTAATAATCCTCCCGGATTATTTCTTAAATCAATAACAAATCCCAAAATCTTGTCTTTACCGATTTCTTTTGTTAATTTTTGAATGGCTTCTTTGGCCATTTGAGTCGTTTTTTCACTGAAAGTCGTAATTCGAATATAACCGATATCCCCTTTTGCTTCGTACTTAACCGGTTTTACCTTGATAATGGCTCTCTCAATTTCCAATTCAAACGGTTCTTTGTCTTTTCTGGAAATCATCAGAATAACCTCTGTCCCCGGTTTGCCTCTCATCTTTTTGACGGCATCACTCAAGCTCATTCCCATTACCGCTGTTCCGTCAATATGCGTAATATAATCACCCATTTGAATGCCCGCTTTATATGCCGGTGTATCGTCAATGGGAGCCACAACTCGAACTAATCCGTTATCCATGGTCACTTCAAGACCTAATCCGCCAAACTCACCTTTGGTTTCATCTTCCATTTCTTCAAAGCTTTTTTGATCCATAAATCCCGAGTGAGGATCAAGAGCCGTTAACATGCCATTGATGGCATCTTCAATCAATTTTTTATCGGTTGTTTCTTCAACATAATCGGATTTAATCATATTATAAGAGGCGCCGAAAAGTTCCATTAAAACATATGGATTCTCAAGCCGTGAATCTGATTTTTCTTCTTCTTTTGCAGAACCTTGTACGGGTAAGGTTGTTAACAGAAATAATGTAATGACAGATACAAATTTTAACTTCATGCTTTTCTCCTTTTAACGCTTTGAAAACCAAGGACGCGGATCAATTGGTTGCCCGCTCTTTCGAATTTCCACATACAGTCTCGGATCACGATTTCCCATGGTTCCAATCGGTTCTCCTCCTAAAATCTCCTGCCCGACAGAGACGTTTATTCGTTCCATCCCGGCCAAAAGAGTTAAATAACCGTCTCCGTTATCCAAAATCAAGAGTTGTCCGTAAGTTTTGAATGGCCCCGAAAATAAAACAATTCCCGAAAAAGGGGCAATAACTTGAGCATTCGCACGCGGAACAATTGTCATCCCTTTCGCATGAGCACCCGATAAGGAAATATCTCCGAAATTTTCTTCGATACGTCCCCGAACGGGAAACAATAAAGCCCCTTTGGAGCGATTCATAGAGGAACCGGATTGAAATTGAAGCGAGGTTTGTTGAGATAAATGAGCTCTTTTTTCTCGTTGACGTTGTCTTTCTTCTTCAAGTCTTCGTTGTCGGTCGGCTTCTAATTTAGCCAATAAATCTTTTAAATCACTTGCTTGTTCGGCTAAAAGAGAGGCTCTTCTTTTGGCTTTTTGATGCGTAGCATCATATTGTGCTTGTAATCGTGCCTTTTGACGGATCAAGCGATTCATTCGCCGTGTTCGATCATTAAGTTGTGAGGTCAAACTTTTGATCTGAACAGCTTGTTCTTGAACATCTTTTTGTGTTTGAATAAGGTTCTCTAAATCCCTTTTTACCGTTTCATTCCAAGTCCCGATAATTGGTAAACTTTTTTGCATGAGTAAGTGACTACGGACAGCTTCAATCGGTGTTTGTGTTTTGAATAAAATGAGTTCTTGTGGCCTGAGCGCCAATGTTTGTAATCCCGTTACGACTTGAACCATTTGTTTGTCTGTTAAGTTCAATTTCTCTGTTAGGTCCTTTTCTTCTTTTTTTAACTTCTCCAATCGTATTTCCAGATTAGATAACAGCTCTTCTTTTTCTTGTATTGTTTTGGCAGATTGAACCATTTGTCGTTGAACGGTTCGTATTTCCGTTGACAATTCAATGGCTTTTTGTTTGGCTTCTTTTTGGGTTTGTTCTTCCTTTTCAATCTGCTTTTCAATACGTTTTAAATCACTTTCAGAGGGCACGGCGTAAACACCTTGCCCACTCAACAGAATTAAACATAAAGAAAAAATAAAACCCTTTTTAATCAAAAATAACTATCCTCTCTCGACTAAAGAAGAACCGGTCATTTCAGCTGGCTGCGGAAGCCCCATCAAATCCAATAATGTCGGTGCGACATCAGATAATCTGCCGGATTTTAACGCTTTAACACCATGTGCATTTACCAAGACAGCTTGAACAGGTGTGTTTGTATGCGCCGTAAAGGGGGCTCCTGTTTTAGGATCTTTCATTTTTTCGGCATTTCCGTGATCTGCCGTTATGAAAAGCAATCCATCCTTCTCTAAGACGGCATTGACAACTTTTCCGACACACTCATCAACCGCTGATACTGCTTTGATCGCAGCCTCTAAAACTCCCGTATGTCCGACCATGTCTCCATTGGCATAATTGACAATAATCACATCAAACAAATCTTTTTGAATTGCATCGATCAATTGATCTGTCACTTCATAAGCTGACATTTCCGGTTTTAAGTCATAGGTAGCCACTTTGGGACTGGGAACAAGTATTCGTTCTTCTCCGTTAAAAAGAGTCTCTTTTCCACCGTTAAAGAAAAAGGTGACATGGGCATATTTTTCCGTCTCGGCAATTCGAAGCTGCTTAAGACCGGCGTTTGCAACAATCTCTCCAAAAATATTTTTGAGATCTTCCGGCGGAAACAAAACTTTCATCCATGCGTTATGATCAGTGGAGTACTCTGTCATCGCTACGGCACCAGTAAAATGAATGACACGAACCCTGTCATGCAGTGTGAAGTCCGGCTGTAAAAGCATTCGTGTTATTTCTCTGGCTCGATCAGACCGATAATTTGCCATAATTAAACCATCGCCGTCTTTCATCCCTTGATATCCGTTAATAACACAGGGAACAATAAACTCATCGTATACTTTTTGAGCATATGCGGTTTGCATGGCTTGATCCGGTGTTTCAAAATGGGGAGCATCAGCGTTAACTAAAGCTTTGTAGGCTAAATCAACACGCTCCCAACGGTTATCTCTGTCCATAGCATAATAACGCCCCGAAATGGTAGCAATGTGAACATGAGGTAAGGATGTCAGTGTTTCTTCTAACTCTTTTAAGTATCCATAGCCGGAATCAGGTGGGGTGTCTCTGCCATCCATAAAGCAGTGTAGCATAACCGGAATGTTCGCATCATTTAAAATGCGTGCCAAGGCATTGATGTGATTCTGCGAGGCGTGAACACCGCCGGGACCGATAAGCCCCATTAAATGACAAGTGCCCCGTGTTTCTTTTAATCGGTTAATCAACTCGACAAGAACCGGATTTTTCTCCAAAGCATGGGTTTCGATAGCTTGATCAATTCGGGGCAGATCTTGCATGACAACTCTGCCGGCCCCGAGATTCGTATGACCGACTTCGGAATTACCCATTTGTCCGGCAGGAAGGCCGACATCCAGACCGGATGTTTGCAACATGGTTGTCGGATAAGTTTGAATAAGTTTATGCCAAACGGGGGTGTTGCCCATTTCAATAGCGTTATCTTCTTTTTCCGCTCGGTATCCCCATCCATCCAAAATACAAAGTACAATCGGTTTTTGTCTTGACATTTTTATTTCCTTTACATTTTTTTGTTTTTCATTCATCTTAGAAGAGTATAGGATAAAAAAGGTTAAAAGTGTAATAATTTTTTGCTTTTTTTTCAAAAAAAGAGTATAAACAGATCAAGAGATATAGAAACGAGAGGAAAAATGAATCGCAAAAAAGCAAAACAAATGTGGCTCTTTTCGATAGTTTTTTATGGGGGAGCTCTTCTTTTTGTCATTTTGGGGGAAGGTCGGATCCCGCTATCACCGATTTTATTTGATTTGATTTTGATTTTGGCTACAATCCCATTGCTATGTTCTTATCACCAACTATCCCATTTGAAACAGTTGGATTTGGAACAACAGGTGCGAGAACGGACAGAAGAACTTGAAAAAGCTTTACAAACAGCTGAAAGTGCCAGTCAGTCAAAATCTGATTTCTTGGCTAATATGAGTCATGAATTGAGAACACCTCTTAATGCGATTTTAGGCTTTTCATCGGCGATGCAACATGAGGCTTTCGGTCCGATCAACTCTCCTGTTTATCGAGAGTATGCAGCTCGTATCTATAAAAGCGGAGAACACTTGCTTTCTTTGATTAACGATATTTTGGATCTGAGTAAGATTGAGGCGAATAAACAGCAGGTGAAATCAGAATGGATTGATATTGATAATGTCTTGTCGGATGTTTTAAAAATCGTATCCGGATATCCGGAAGCTGAAAAGCGTAAAATAAAAGTGGTGGACCATGACCCGTTTCCTAAATTATTGGCAGATATCCGATTGTTGCGTCAGGTTCTACTCAATTTATTATCAAATGCCGTTAAATTCACTAAGGACAACGGTCGTATTTTTATTGATTTAGATATCAATGAACGAGGTGATTTTTTGTTGTCTGTATCAGATAACGGTATTGGTATTCCGGCAGACAAGTTATCGGCTATCATGACGCCATTTGTTCAAGTCGAAAATGTGATGACACGAACTCATAAAGGGTCCGGATTGGGATTATCGTTAGTTGATCGAATTATGCATTTACATGGGGGGCGTGTTGATATTAAAAGTCAATTAGGCGAGGGAACAACGGTGACATTGATCTTCCCCGCCATGCGAGTGGAAAAATTTCAAGATATTGTTATCGGCTAAGGAGAATTGAATGGCTTTTTTCTTTTTTAAACGACAAAAAATAACCTCTTGTTGGGATCATTTGGAAGACGAAATTGATCGTGCTATTCGAAAAAAAGAATTTGTTTTTTATTATCAACCCGAATACGATCTGAGTACAAAAAAAATTTTAGGATTGGAAGCTCTGTTGCGATGGAATCATCCCGTTCGAGGACTTGTTTCTCCAATGGAATTTATTCCTCTTTTGGAAAAATCAAAGTTGATTCATAAATTAACTCCATTTATCTTTAACCAAGCATTGAAGGATTTAAAAGAAATAAAAAAGAATGGATTTGATCAGCTTTTTATGTCAGTTAACTTGTCGGTTGTTCAATTGCAAGATCCGGCTCTTTTAACCGTTATTAAACGTAGCTTGAACAAGTATCAAATCGATCCCGGATTTTTAGAGTGTGAAGTGACCGAGACGGCTATGGTCGAAAATTTTATCGATGCTCTTTTGGTTTTGAATAAAATAGATGATTTAAAAATCAGGCTGTCTATTGATGATTTCGGAGCCGGATATTCTTCATTTAACTACTTGAGAGAGCTCAATGTTCATAAATTAAAAATAGATCGGGAGTTTATTCGAACGCTCTTTGAAAAAAAGAGTAATGAGACGATCTTGTCGGCTATTATCAATTTAGGTCATAATTTAAACTTGACGGTTTTGGCTGAAGGAATTGAAACCGTTAAACAAGAGAATTGGTTGAAAAAATATGGGTGTGATGTGGGGCAGGGATTTTTGTTTTCTAAACCCCTTCCGCTACCGATACTCTTGAATTTTTTATTGACACATAAAGAAAAATTGACCCCTTCACAAAGGAAAAAATGATGAATACCGAACACTTAAAAAAGCCCGAACTTTTATTACCGGCAGGATCTTTGGATCGGTTAAAGACTGCTTTTTTATATGGTGCAGATGCTGTTTATGCCGGAATGCCGGGGATTTCCCTCAGAAATAAAGTTTCGTTTTCATTTGAGGAGCTTCAAGAGGGAATACGGTATACACATTCGCTTGGGAAAAAAATTTATTTAACGATTAACTTGTTTACGCATAATCGAGATATTCCGAGACTCTCGGCATTTATTTCTCATTTAAAAGAATTAAATCCGGATGGTGTGATTGTGGCAGATCCCGGTGTTTTTCGAATGATACAAAGAGAAATACCGAATTTACCGCTTCATATTTCAACTCAAGCCAATGTCTGTTCTACTTTAACGGTTCGATTTTGGAAAGAACTGGGGGCCTCTTTATGTGTTTTGGGACGAGAAGTGCCGTTGGCAGAAATAGCAGAAATTCGAAAAGAGTGTCCGGATATTCGATTGGAAACGTTTGTTCACGGAGCTCTCTGTGTCAGCTATTCGGGACGTTGTCTCTTGTCTAACTTTATGACGGGACGAAGTGCCAATAAAGGAAATTGTGCCCATTCTTGTCGGTGGCGTTATAAGGTGTATGAAACAGTCAATACAAAAGATCCTCTCTATGATCCGAATAAAGTCTATTATATCGAGGAGGAAACACGCACGGGAGAGTGGATGCGGATTGATCAAGATGAGCAGGGATCTTATATTATGAATTCAAGAGATTTGTGTTGGTTGCCTCGATTAAATGAGATTTTGCCGATCGGAATTGATTCTTTTAAAATTGAAGGTCGAAATAAATCCGAATATTATGCGGCTATCACGGCGAGAGCTTATCGACATGCTATTGATGATTGGTTTTCGGATCCGTCTGCTTGGAAACCGGACTTGTATATGGATGAGTTGATGACTCTTCACTCTCGGGGATATACGGTTGGATTTTTGGATGGAAACGCCGGTCCGGAAGCTCAGAATTTTGAAGTGTCTGCCAGTTCCGGAGTGTGGCGGTATGCCGGACGTGTTTTGGGATCAAAGAAAAATTGTTTGGAAATAGAAGTAAAACATAAGATTACGAAAGGAATGATTTTAGAGGCCTTGTCCCCGTATTTTGTAAAGCCGATTCAAATCACGGTGAATGAATTGTATGATGCCAGATCCGGTCAGGCGGCAGAATCAATCTCTTCGGGACATTTGGGACAGTCTGTTTTAATTCCTGTTTCAGAAACAGATATGAGAGCTCTACCTTTGCTAAGTGTTTTAAGAACACGAGTGGTGGAATAAAATAAAAAATGTTTTTTAAAAGAATATACGATATAAATAATATAATGATTTAACTATACGGAAAGTCTTGTAAAAAACATCAATAAAATAAATAGTTATTCGGATATTTCTTTGTTTTCGAAAATTATACGAAAAAAATGTACTCTTTTCGAAAAAAAAGGTTGCAAAAACAAAATCTCCGTTTTATAGTGTAATTGTTTCAAATGGTTATTGATGAAGAGGAGACAAAATAACATGTTAACGCAAAAAGATGAAGAAAATATCCGTGTGGCCGCTTATTATATTTGGGAAAAAGCCGGTCGACCGGAAGGTCAGGAAAAAGAATGCTGGATTAAAGCCTGCGAGCAATTATTTTCCGGTAGCTCCAAGTCTTCTTCTAAAAAGGCTTGTGCTTCCAAAACGGTTGAAAAAGCTCCCAAAAAGGCTTGTGCTTCTAAAAAGGCTTGTGCTTCCAAAACAGCAGAAAAACCGGTTAAATCGGATTTGTATGCTGCAAAGAAGAAGTAGAGTTTTTTGTTTTGATTAAAAGGGAAGCAATACGCTTCCTTTTTTTGTATCTAGAAAACCACGCGTTAGACGCATGGTTCAGAAAAGCTTATAGGGACGAGGATGACAAAGCGCTCCAAATAGGTTAGAATTTTGCGGTCTGGCAAGACGCAAAATAACCTATTTGGAGGATAGTTATGAAAACTGACATAGAAAGATTATCACATACGACGTGGAACCCTAAAATATCATATAATATTTGCATCCAAGTATAGAAGAAAAGTATTTTACGGAAGCAAAAGATTAGAAAGAGTAAAAATACTTACAGAATTATGTCAATGGGAAGGAATAGAAATATGAGAAGGAGAAGCATGTCCCGACCATATACAAGTATTAGTAAAGATACCCGCAAAAAGTCGGTATATCAGGATTTTATGGTCTTTCTCAAGGGGAAAAGTAGTTGAATGATATATGAGAGATGGCGTCATATAAAATATCACTATCGAAACAGAGAATTTGTGTGTCAAGAAATGACGTAGCCATAAACAGAAAATGTTGCTCTTAAGGCTCTTATGGAGAGATGACGGGGGAAAATACAGGGAAAATCAAGAGATATATTTGAGAACAGCTTAAACAAGACCAATTAGCTGAGCAATTAACAATGGACTTAAATGACCCGTTTACGGGTAAGTAGTAACAATTGCGTCAGGCAGAATATGGGTGCCCCATTTAGTAGCCCCCAGTGCTAAAGGCTTATAGCCACATATGAAGAACCTCGCTTTTATGCGGGGGTATTGATTTGAGGGTCACATTCCCTATGTCGGAAGGGGATATACCGCCCCAATCGTTAGGGTTGCGAGGGGTTGGGGCAGGGGAACATTCGGAACAGATCACACCCCTTGCGTTAAGTTGGTGAGCGTTTATGGAAATTAAAACAAAAGCGGTTTCAAGGAAATAGACGTTGCCGGAAGCTTTGTTATGGGAATTCCTTGCAGTCGAATGACGCCGTTGTCTATTTCAATAGAGATTTTTTGAGGTGTATCTTTTAAGAATAAAAATGCGGTCCATTTCATTTCTTGTGGTAAAAAGGGTGTGACAAAGGAAAACAAGTGAATGGTTTGAGCTGAAAATTGACCTGTTTGTGTGACAGGGTTAAAGAATCCTTTCAAAACGGCCGAAAAATCCTGTATTTTGATTTTTGATTGCTTTATATCGACCAAATGAGGGGTGAAAGAACCATCTAATTGAATAAAAGAAACACTTTCTGTTGAGGGTGTCGTTTTCATTCGGATGTGGTTCAGAAAAAGAGGATTTGTTTGTATCCGAATTGTTCCGAGATGAATTTGGTGATCATTAAACAGGAAATTAACTCCGGACATAACAAGACAAATATTCCAAAAGCAGGATGGATCTTTTTCTATTTTTTGATAGGTTATTTCGAAAATAGATGATTTTGATAAGTATTGGGGGATTGTTTCTATTAGCTTATTTGTTATAAAGGAAATAAAGAAAAACCATCCCACACAAAGGGTGATTGAAAGCCCGATCAGAAAATATACTATTTTTTTCATAGGGAAAGTTTATGTTAAAAAAGGGATCTTGACAAGTAAAATAAAAAAGTGTAGACTACTTCCCAATTTGGGGCTGTAGCTCAGCTGGGAGAGCGCCGCGTTCGCAATGCGGAGGTCAGGGGTTCAATCCCCCTCAGCTCCACCAAGATTTTGGTGCCTTTGGGTAGATTTTATTTATTTTTTCTTATTTCTCTTTTTTATTCGGCACTTGAGAGGTTTTTTTCGATAAATGATTTTGGACAATGACAAAATCAATCGAAGAACAAATAATAAATACATTATGAAAAAGTGCTTCATGGAATAATTCTTTTTCTGTTTCTTCTAAATTAAGGTTCAAATGATTGAGTTTGAAATAAGGAATGCAACTTGACTTTTAAATAAAAAGAGATTAAAAAATCGAAGGGTATTATGATAATTTTTATTTGAAAGGATTGGAAATGGAGAGATTTATCGGATATCTTCGAAATGGGAAGGGCTATGGATTAAAATATTTATTTTTGTTTTCTGTTCTTGTGGTTATTTTATCATATGTCATGTACCATAAATCTTTTCAATTTATGTGGGAACAAACATCAATGGAAGAGGTGTTGACGCAAGTTCCGGTTTTGACGTTTAAAGATCATCAACTGCTTGCGTTGGATAAACCGTTTAAGGAAGATTTGTTAGGAATGGAGGCGCCTTTTTATTTAGTCATTGATCCGTCTTTGGATCAACAGAAGATATCGGATGAATCGGATGGTTTGTATTTAACAAAAAATGATGTCTGGGTTCATTTGAATGGTCAAATGATGTCTGTTGGAACGTATCAAAATATTCCCAACATGATTGTGACGGGTCCGGATCTTTTGAAGTTTGTTCAACAAGGGTTCCAAACAATTTTAATCTTTTTTGCATTCTTATCAGCTTTCTTAATTTGGTTTGGATATGCCTTTTTATTGTTGATGACATTATTTTTTGGTTTTTTAATCGGATTTAAATGTCCAATATCCGGTTTAATTTCTCGTTTGGCCGTTGTTTCTTGGTCTTTTTTCTTTACGTTATTTATGGGTATGATTTTATTGTTAAATCAACCGTTGAGTTTAACATGGACTTTTGGTTTTTCTTTGGCGTTTAATTTGATTGTTTTAATGGCTCTTCAAAATAAATTAAATAAAGCTGATTTGCAAACACCGAGTTATGTGTCCATTTTGCCGGAGGTGACTTCGAGTGTGACAGAGCCTGTTCAAGAAGAAAAAGACTTGAGACAAGAACAAAAATCGGAACAGTTGAAAACAGAAGCTTCGGCAGTTTTGAAACAGCCGACAAAAACACCCCTCAAAGGAAAAGTCCAATCTCATAGGTCTCAGAAAAAAACATCGACAACTCCTTTGAAGGAGAAACAAGGGGCTTCAAAGAAAAAGGGAAAGCCCCGTAAGGCTTCTTAAAAATAGGGTCTGATAGGGTTCCTTAAGGTAAACAAGTCTCCTCTTTGATCAGAGTGAGGCTTGTTTTTTAAGAACCTCCCCTATAACAATTTTGGAATTATCAAAACAGTCGATATAAATTAAAAATCAAGAGTATTCCACAAATCATTTGTCGGAATTCTTTTCAAAAAGGAAAGATATAATAACAATAAGTCATTAAAGAGAAAAGTCAGATTTTTTTTCAAGAAGACAAGCGTCTCCGTATGAAAAAAATCGATATTTATTTTCTATGGCATGCGTATAGGCCCGTTTCATGGTTTCCAAACCGGCAAATGCACTAACGAGCATAAACAAGGTGGATCCGGATAAATGGAAATTTGTAAACATAACATCTACTATTTTAAAACGATATCCGGGCGTAATAAAAATACTTGTTTCTCCTTCAAACGGATGGACAATTCCCTGTTCATCCGTTGCCGATTCCAATAATCGTAAAGAAGTGGTCCCGACGGTTATAATTCGACGTCCCTCTTTTTTATATCGGTTAATTTCCTCTGCCAACTGAGGTGTTAAGACACCAAATTCTGCATGCATTTTATGTTGATCGGTATCTTCGGCTTTAACAGGAAGAAAAGTACCTCCTCCGACATGAAGTGTTAAAAAAAGACGTTTAATCCCTTTTTCATCTAGTTTCTTAAAAACTTCCGGTGTGAAATGAAGACCGGCTGTTGGAGCTGCGACAGATCCTTCATGTTTTGCATAAATTGTTTGATAGTCCGCTTTATCTGATTCTTTCCCGCCTCTTTCCCGTTTGATATAAGGAGGAAGAGGCATTGTTCCGACTTGATGAAGTGTGTTCATTAAATCGGCTCCGCTCTTGTTAAATTCTAAAACAACGGCTCCGTTTTCTTGTTTGGTGTGAACGGTTGCGTAAAAATCATCCGTAAAAGTAATAATATCTCCTGATTTTAAACGGCGAGCATTTTTAATCAGTGTCTCCCACCTAGATAAAGAAAGTTGTTTAAAAAGAGTCACTTCAATATGAGCTTCTCCTCGTTTTCCGTACAATCGTGCCGGAATAACTTTTGTATCATTAAAGATTAAAACATCTGATGGGCGGAGCAGATCCGGTAAATCAAAAACGTGATGATCAGAAAGCGTTCCGTCCGGTGACAGGTGTAAAAGACGTGCGGTGTCACGTGGTTCCGCAGGCTTATTCGCAATTAATTCCAAGGGCATATCAAAAGTAAAAAGAGCCGTTTTCATATAAAACTCCAATTCAATATTTGTTGGGGGGTTATATCTTTTTTTTATTAAAAAGTCAAGAGACGCATTGGGGGGGGGAATATATATTGAGAATATATGAAAAAAATTTGACATTCATATGAAAAGATGTTAGCCTGAAACCATTCTCCATTTTTTACAGAGGGTTTGAGTATGAAAAAAATTATGTGTTTTATGGGACTCCTTTTATTGGTGTCTGCTTGTGCGAATGAACCGCTTCCCAATCGTGAAACACGCTCCACAACATTTGTCGGACAACCGGTGGCTGATTTATATGAAAATTTCGGAGCTCCCGATGAAGGAATTTGGGTGAGCGATAATGAACGCTATTTGATTTATCATAACATTGATATTGTTCGCGAGTGGGCTTACTCTTATTATAATTATTGTAATATTACTTTCTTGGTCAAGGATGATCGTGTTGAGAGTTGGAATACGGAAGGTAATCAGTGTGTTTTATTTGAGTCATAGTTGATTTATGATGGTTTCTATCATTAAGAAAGCTTCCTGTTGCGGAGGCTTTTTTAATTTGATGCCGTCTCTTTTATCTTAACCCAAATATTGAGATCTCGGTATTCGTTAAAAATGGGATTCCATTTATCTTTTCGAGCCACTCCCTCCAATATATAATTTGAGGCTTGGGCCGTTTGAACAGAAGCATGGTTGTCCAAGTCATTGCGAATGATAATTCGTATAATGCCCAAACCAAAAAACACATCTTCGATTAACCGAATGGCTTCTTGCATATATCCTTTGTGGCAATGATCTTTATCAAGCCAGTAGCCTCATTCAATTTTATGTGGACGAGACGAATCTGAATGAGCGGCTCCGATACCGCCGATCAAATCATGAGTTGACATTTCATAAATTAAATATTCAAAACGTTTTTCTTCTTTCCACAGGGTGTTCATTTGAGTTAAAAAAAGAAAAGAATCCTCGGGCTTGTTTGTTTTTTGAGCCCAAGCTAACCAAGGGAGAAGATGATCTTGATTGCGTTGTGCTACATGAAAAAGCTGATCAGCCTCCTGAAAACTCAGATTCGGTTTTTTTAAATAAATGCGGGCTCCTTTTATTTCAGAGGGGGGAGAAATAGTCATTATTTTACTCCTATTGGACATATGGTTTGTTGCAAAAAGTTAATTTATTTGTTTTAATTTTTCTAAAAAATCAGTGAGGCCGATGGTGTCACCCTCATAACTTGAAAAGCTTCCCTGATCAATCAGACAACCCGTGCACTGCTTTGTGAAGTCTTGAATCGTATTTTGAATACCGCCTCCGCCGTGTGTGATAAACGGAATAACAGTTTTTCCTTTCAGATTGGCTTGTTTTAAAAAAGAACTCACGGCCGGAGTAATAGTCCCCCACCAATTCGGAGACCCGATAAAAACAATGTCGTATTGGTCTATCTGCGTGACCGCATTTTTAAGTGTCGGGAGATATCCATCGTTGATTTCTTTTTTGGCTTGCGTCACTAAAACACGATATTCTGTCGGATAGGATTGCGCTGTTTTAATTTCAAATAAATCGCCTCCGATTGTTCGTTGGATTGTTTGTGCTATCTTTTTTGTATTTCCCGATAGGGAATAGTAAGCGATGAGAATACGAGGTTGTTTTTCATTTCCCGCTGTTTGAGCCATTAGCAGGTCGGAAAATAATGTTATGACAGAAAAAACAATTAAAAAGAGAAGAGTTGATGTATACTTCATTATTTCTCCATGGAATCTTATTTTAAACGCTTCTTTTTTACTTTAGGGATTATTTGTTTTGAGGTCAATTTGTTTTTTACGGGAGACCGGTTTAAATAACGACAAAAGAATAAAGCCAGTTCGAACAGAATATAAGTAGGAACCGCCATCATGAGTTGACTGATTATGTCCGGTGGTGTTAAAAGAGCCGAGATGACTAAAATACCGACAATAACATAAGGTCTTTTTGCTTGAAGAGTCTGAATAGAGAGAAGACCACATCGAACCAGAATAACCGTTAAAAGCGGGAGTTGAAACACGATACCAAAAGAAACACTTAGCCATAAAGAGAGAGAAATAACAGTTGAAATATTTAAAACCGCTCGGATATTTTCTTGTTCAAACCCAATTCCGAAAGTCATTATCAAGGGTAAGATAAAAATAAAGCCACACAAAACACCCAAAATAAACAGTCCGCAAGAAATCAAAGCGCAGAGTCGAATAAGTCGCCGTTCGCTTTCATAAAGCCCCGGTAGAATAAATTTCCATAGGCGATGGGCAATATAGGGTAGACATATTATAAAATCCAATAGAAAGGCAATTTTGAGATGTAGTAAAAATATCTCTAAAGGAGAAAAATAATTGAGAGGAACCGATACTTTTTGATGAATAAAAAGGACGAATAAATCCAAACAAAACGGTGCTAAAAATAAGGCGGGAATCAGAAAGATACCAAGAGCCAGAAAACATTCAAGCAGAAGATTTCTTAATTTTTCCAAATGAGATAAAAAAGACGATTGATCATCGGAAGCACGAGAGGTCATTTAATGTTCCCTTTTTGTGTGAGAGCGAACAGTCGTTTCCTGAGAAGAATTCTTCTTTGAAGGAGTGACAGAGGGTCGTACTCTTTTTTTATTTTGTTTTTTTTGTGCGGTAGATAGGGATGAAGGGGGCTCTTTTAAATAATCCCATTCTTGAGACCAAGCGGTTCTGATTTTTTTATATTCATAAGATATTTTTCCAAGAACATGAGCTAATTCGGGAAGACGTTTTCCTCCAAAACAAATCAGAGAAACAATTATAATTAAAAGTAATTCAGAAAAACCGATAGACATTTTATTCTTCCCTTGATAGAAGTTTTTGTCGTTCAACCGGAACGATGCGGATGGCTCCAACCGGACAGACAGATTGACAAGCACCGCATCCGATACAGGTTTCATGATGAACGACGGGTACTTTCCTTTTTTCTTTTGTTATGGCTTGGCGAGGACATATTCGAACACAATGACCGCATTTAACACATTTTGTTTCATCAATAACGGCTAATCCGATTTGTGTCCGTTGTTTTTCTGAAAGTGTCATTTTTTTGAGAGCTCCTGCCGGACAAACTTCCGAACAACGATGGCAGTCATAATCACAAAAACTTTTCCCATAGGATAAGTGAACGGTAGGAAAACCGTTTCCGGCTGCTTTAATAATTTTCATCGGACAATTTTGTACACATAGATTACAATTCAAACATTTGTTTTGAAATCTTTCGATAGAGACGGCTCCCGCCGGTAAAAGAATGCTTTTGGCCTTTTCGGCAGTTTTTTGAGCCAGAATTTTACCGGATTGGCATGCAAACAAAAAACCGGTTGTTATCAAAGAGAGTTGAATTAAAAATCGGCGTCTGTTTGTATCAAAAGGAATTTTCTGTTTGACGGGTCTTCCATAACACAGTGCTTTTTTAGGACAAACGGATAAACATTTTAAACACTTTAAACAGGTCTCGTTTTGAACCTTTTGTTGAGAGATATCAATACATCCCGCCGGACAGGTTTTAACACATAGACCACAAGAGACACAAGCGTTTTGTCGAAAACGGATACGATACATGGAATATTTTGATAAAAGTCCCAGAAGTGTCCCGACAGGGCAGATCTGTGTACAGAAGAAACGCCCCTTCCAAAAGACTAAAACGGTAATCAGCGTGATTGCGATTAAGGCAGGTATCAGCCTTTCAAAAATACCGCCGGCTATCGTGTAGGGATCTAAAAAACGAACAAAAAAAACACTCCCTCCCAGTAGGGTCCCCCAAAAAAACAAAGCAATGATATATTTGCCGTATTGATTTTTTTGTAAAGTGTTCGGATGGCGAGAAAAAAACATCAAAAATTCTTGATAAAGACCGAGAGGACAGAGCGTTGAACAGTATAATCGTCCCAAAAGAACCGTGATCAAAATGAGACATACCAACAAAATAAAAGCCGTTCCCGTAAAATCAATGAAGACACGTTGGATAAGCGGTGTCATTTGAATGTTTAAAAAAGGAATCGGATAAAATATATGTGTAAACGCTCCTAAAAACAAAAGAGTGCTTATGAGGGCAACACAAATGCGAAGTGTCGACAAGGGGTGTTGAAACAAAAGTTTTTTTATTTTAAATCGATTCAAAAGCATATTATTTCTCTCCACTTGTTTGTTGTGGGACGAGTTTTTGATTTTTTATCGGTATTAAAATAATTTATTTAATTAAAGAGGGATATTGTCAAGATGTTTTTAATAAGTAGATCGAGAAAAATTTATTTTTGTGGAGGAGGGATGATTGAAAAACGGAGTCGGTTTTAAAATCGGCTCCGCTTTGGTTCTCAGGAAGGAGAAATAGGATAAAATAGGAGGAGACGATGTTTGAGAGGGATATTCTGTTTTTATTTTTGGGAGAGTCTGATTAAAACAGAATATTTTAAAAGTTCACAATCCTCTCAAACAAATATTTCTTCCTTCCTGCAGATAAAATAAACGAAAGTTCGTTTATTTTATAAGGTTTTTCCATCTCTCACATTCATCGCTTCCGGAAGGTGTTTGTGATGAGAGGCAATAAATTTTGAAACAACATTATGCTGTGAAGATGTTTGTGGCGCATAACGATGATACTGAATCCCGGAAATGGTGTCCGGCTCAAACGTGGTTGTTGATTCTGAAACAAATGGATATTTGAGTGCATCTGCTTCCGGAATCTGCTCTTTTAACATTTTTTTATAGGTTCGAAGACCGACGGATCCTAAAAATCGAACATCCGAATGATCTTCTTGTTTTGTTTTTTTAAATAAAAAGGCGCCGCAAATTTCGTTGGCTTCATTTTCGATCGGCAACATATATAAGAGGGATTTTGTCCCATCAGAAGAAATAAGTTTCTGTAATAAAATATGACGGGCGTTTTCATCATATTCCGGTCTTCTGATACCTGTTAATGAAAGAGAATTTGCTTTTCCAATGACTTCAGGTTCTCCATCAAAATATTTTTGAATTAAATAAATATCATCATCTAATCGAGTCACAACCAATCCGGTCAATGTTTGTTTTCTTTCTTCAGATAACATGGCTCCCTCCTTCATTCAAGCGTTAAAAAAATAACATCTAAATATGTTTTTAACTACAAAAACATAGCTATTTTAGATTTAAAAAAATGATTTGTCAACAAAAAAAGACAAAAAAATGGATAAAAATTTAAATGCAAATAAATTTTATATTTTTCAATAAGATATTTTGTTGAATATCGTAATTATATTTTTTATTTTTTCTTTTTTCTGTAAAAATAAGCAAAGAGTAAGTTTCGTATTTTTAAAAACACTGCAACTAAGAGATCTTTTTTGTTACGGGAAAGAGATTTTTAAGATAAATAGAAAGAGATATGGTTTATCCTATATTCGGAGGTTTTGTAAATTGAGTATTTTATTTATTTTAGATCAATTATGAATAGGGTATGATTTTTCATTAAAATCAGGAATGAACGTATATGAGAGATAAATAAAATTATGCCGGTTTGATCCTGCCTTATAAGAAGAAATCCACATGCCCTTAAGCCTAATGAATATACACTTTCCGCAAATTATACGTGGAGCTGGCTTAATAACTCATAAGCATATAAATTGTGATGAGCTCTCATACATAAATCATAATGGAGCCTTTATTTTTAAAAGTTATTTTTTCTTTTTTTCGGATCGGATTGTTCATGAAATGCTTCTTGTTGCGCTTTTTTATATTCATGGCCGGCTTGCCCGATGGCTCGTGCCAATTGCGGAATACGTTTACTCCCGAACAAAATCAGAATAACAATAAAAATAAGAAGAATTTCCGTAAAACCGAGTGACATTTTCCTTCCCTTCATGATCCGTTGAAAAGACAGTAATTATTTGTACGTTAAAATTTAATTCGATTCAAGAAAAATTCAAAGTAAAGTTAAGAGATTATTCTGCTCAGTTGAGAAACAGTTGTTATTAAGAAGGATTTTTGCTACAATAAAAACGTTTTTATTGTTCAAAATATCCAGTTTCAAGTAAGTCGCATGTAAACGAATAAAAGGAAAGAGGTTAAATGCCGGAAATTAAATGTCCTAAATGCGGATCTGTTTTTAAAGTCGATGAAAGCGGATATGCCGTTATTTTAAATCAGATTCGAGATGATGAGTTTTATAAACAACTTCACGATCGAGAAGTGCAGTTGGAGAAATCCAAAAAGAATGAATTGTCGTTGTTAAAAATACAAGCAGACTCGGAAAAGGAAAAAGCTCTTTTTGAATTGCGTCAAGAGATTGAGCGATTAAAAAATCAGATTGTTTCCACGCAGCGGGACAAGGAGATCGATAAAGAAAAAGCTTTGGCGGAACTGCGTCATGAGAATGATCAATTAAGATTCAAGATTCAATCAAGTGATCAGGAAAAACAACTGGCCATTCAAACGATGATGTCTCAAAAAAAAGATGAATTGGCTGAAAAAGAAAAACGTATTTGGGAGTTAAATACCCAACTTCAAGAGGCTCATAAAGATAAACAGCTTCAAGAAAAAACATTAAAGGAAAATTTTGCCGTTCAATTGAAAGCCAAAGAAACGGAACTTGATTTTTATAAAGATTTAAAGGCAAAAATGTCCACTAAGATGGTCGGAGAAACATTGGAACAACATTGTGAGATTGAGTTTAATAAAATCAGGATGACGGCATTTCCGTACGCTTATTTTGAAAAAGATAACGATGCGAGAACAGGCAGTAAAGGAGATTATATTTTTCGGGATAAGACAGAAGATGGATTAGAGTTTGTTTCCATTATGTTTGAAATGAAAAATGAAATGGCAACAACGGCAACAAAACATAAAAATGAAGATTTTTTAAAAGAGCTGGATAAAGATCGAAATGAAAAAGGGTGTGAATATGCAGTCTTGGTTTCTCTATTGGAAGCAGACAGTGAACTATACAACACAGGGATTGTCGATATGTCATACCGCTATCCTAAAATGTATGTCATCAGGCCTCAATTTTTTATTCCGCTGATTACACTTTTAAGAAATGCGGCTCTCCATTCCGTTCAGTATAAAAAGCAAATAGAGACTTACCATAATCAAAATATTGATATTACGAATTTTGAAAATAAGTTGCTTGATTTTCAAGAACGTTTCGGAAACAATGTTCGGCTGGCAAAAGAGCGATTTGATCGAGCGATTGATGAGATTGATAAAACGATCGATCATTTGCAAAAGACAAAAGAGGCATTACTGTCTTCCGAGAATCATTTGAGATTGGCCAATGATAAAGCTCAAGAAATTACGATTAAACGATTGACGCGAGACAATCCGACCATGAAGAAAAAATTTGATGAATTAAAGGATCCTAAATGATTAAAGTGCTTTTTGTTTGTTTGGGGAATATTTGTCGCTCACCGATGGCAGAGGCTGTTTTTCGGGATATGGTTCAAAAAAAAGGAGTGGCCAATCAATTTGAAATAGATTCGGCCGGAACGGAAGGTTATAATGAATTGTGTCATGCCGGCATTCATCCGAAAACACAAGAAATATTAAAAGTCATGCATGTTCCGTTTCAACAACATTATGCGAGACGTATTCGACAAAAAGATTATCTGTATTACGATTATATTTTGACAATGGATCAAACAAATATGGAAGATCTTCAATTCGTAATCGGTCCGGATACGGCTCGAAAAGTGCATCGATTGTTGGAATTTACGAAAAATCCAAGAGATATTAAAGATCCTTGGTACACAGGGAATTTTGATGAGACTTATTGGGATGTTGTTGAGGGATGTGAAGCGTTTTTGAGGTATTTAGAAGAAAGCCATTCAGATTAAGGAAAATAAAAATTTTGAGTTATCCAATCAAGTAAGGTGGGTTCAATTTAGATTGATAGGTCAGAGAGGAAGAGTGTGAGTGATCAGAGGTATACTGCCGTTATTGCAACTGTTTCTAATTCGTTATGTGATACGGTTTTAGATTATTCTGTTAATCGGTTTAACTACTATAAGGTTCTATTCCTGACGGCGTTCGTTGCCATGATCGGGCAGGGGGTTATTGGTTTTTTAAGTGAAATAAGAGTGTCATGGGTATCGATCCCGTATGTTTTGATTCATGCTGTTGTTATTTTGATTGGATATCTCTTCTTTGTCAAATCTCTTCGCTATATTCCGATTGCTTTGATCGGCTTGATAGAAGCCGGTAGTTTATTTTTAACATTTATGATTGATACGATAATCGGATATGTTGAGTTTTCCGTATATTTCATGTTTCTTTTATCTCTATTCGTTTTTTCTGTTTCCCTCTTTTCGGGAAAAGAACTCCAAACACAAAAAAACATGAAACCAAAGGGATTTATGTTTATTTCCTTATCGATTTTATTTTATCTGACAGCTCCTTATTTGGTTAAATTATCAGGTTTAAAAGGAGCGAATGAAATAGCAATTAATCTTGGATATTATTTTGTGGCGATTCCCTATTTTTTCTATCAGTATCAAAAGCACCGAAAGAAAATAATAAATATGCCTGTCATTGACAAACATTGGTGGAATAACTTGTATTTTTTATGCTTTGTGATCGGATCTTTGGAGGCGCTTTATTATGTATTTGAAACGATTAGTTTTATCAATGATGTGCCGACTGTTGTTATTGTGATTTCTCAAATGCGGGTATTTTTGTTGTTTCTTTTGTCTGTTTTATTTGGAACGGATAGCTTTACGGTTAAAAAATTAGTGGCCCTTATTTTAGGGAGTCTTTCCGTGATCGGGGTTTATTTTATTTAAGAATTTTTGTGAAATTCATTTTGTTTCATTCAAGCTTTATATTTGAAGCAATTATTTTTAGGTTTCTCACGATTTGTTGCCATTGATAAATACAATTTCTGTTGGTGAGATAACCTAAAATATGTTCTGTGATCTTCGTTCTGTATTATTTCTTTATTCTGTTTTATTTTTCTTCTTTCTACTGGGAGAGTTCTTTATTTTAATAAAAAGTCTCTCTCAAATATTTGAAAGAGACTCGTTTTTTTTATGTATTTTAGGTGAATAATTTTCGAATCAATCTTTTTGCTTTGAGTTGATATACTCTTGACGTTTTTTTAAACGAGTTTGAATATTTGGATAGGCAATTTTTACCTCTTTTCTTTGAAAAGCTTTTCGAATGGCTTGAAGTAGTTTTGTCTTTGCTTTTCGTTGCATAGCGAGTTCCGGCTTCAGGACAGAACGTATTGTTTGATCGGCAATCTTTTCTTTTTCCTCCTGAGATAAAATATTATGATTTGTCGGCTTGTTTTGGTTTTTCCCAAAATTTTTTTCCAACATATCTCTTTTTTGTAATGGGCTGTTATATTGTTGTCCCTCCTGCTTCTTATCCGATACGGCATCTACTATATCTCTTGGATCGGATTCCACGAGGTTGTCTGCTCTGGAATACAGCAACTGTACTATGGAGCTCATTTTTGCTTTTCCTTGTGGTAAAGAATTTTTTTCAGCTTTTGAAACTTTGTTCTGAGTTTCCTGCCCAGCGGTTTCTGACATTTTGGTTCTCCTATAAAAACAGGTTTTTATAATCATATATCATTAGATATTTTCCTTAGTATAGCATCAATTATTTTTTGTGTCAATCTTTTTTATTTTTTTGAATTGTTTCATTGAGTAAATTAAAAGAGAAAGAAAAACCAAAAGCAGAGTGATCAAAAGCTCCCGTGTTAAAAGGGAGCTTTTGATAGGGTTTTTATATTTAGGATATGACCCAATCAGGTATCCGTTGTTAATAACAGACGGCGATGTTGTAGTCATAATCAAAATATCTGGTTTGATAGGGGATACTTCCGCTGGAGAGACCGACGCTATAAATAGTATTAGTACTATGATTTTCAGTTGTCATGACAAAAAAACTACCAATGGCCTCTTTTAATTTTTTGGCTCGTTCTCTCAACGTCTTTTTGCTGAGTGTCCCATCCCAGTCAGAGACAAAGAAAGAAACACTTTCCGGCATTTTTTTACCAAGGGCTGAGCAAGCACTGTCGGCATCATACCAGCTCATGGTTGAATTGGAGACATAATAGACTTCTTGTTGGCCGTTGACACTGATTTGAACACGGACAAAATCAAGCGGGGTGCAAGATCCGGATTTGGGTGTCGGAAATTTTTGAGATCCGCTCGAGTTAGGGCTGGCACAGTATTCATTTGAGGCACAATCACTGTTTTTATCACAGCCTGTTTCTTGACATTCTCCAAAAACACAAAGACCGGCTTTCCCATCGATTGTGGTACAAGAATCTCCGTCGATATGGCCGGTTCCGATACAAATTCCATTAGAACAGCTTTGGCAGTCGGGGCATTGTTGATCCGGCGTGCATTCATCAAATTCTTTTGTGATGATCGGTTTCCCGTTTTTAAGACAGATACCGTTCACACAAAATTCTTCTTCGGCACATGTCGGAATGCAAGGAGTTGAGAAATCCATAAAATGAAAGACAACGGCATTTTCTTCATCACTGCAAATCCCATATGTTGGGACTTCATATTTAATGTCATTCACACTCACAGGTGCTTTTTGAATCAGTTCATTAAAAACCATTTGACAGACTCGTTTTGGAAGTCCTGTTGTTCGAAGAGCCATCTCGTTTGTGAGATCAATCGGATAGATTGTTTTTTCGGATTGCCATTCATCTAAATTCTTTTTTTCGAGATTTTTAAGCTCTGTTGCCCGCCAAATTAGATCGTTTAATATTTCGTTTGCCTTATATTTATCAAACGCATAGGAAATACCAAAGACGGCTCCGATCGATAAAACGCCGATAATAGCCAGAACCCCGATCATTTCCACCATTGTGTATCCACGACTTGTTTGGATTTCTTTTGAGTTATGTTGTTCCATTTTTTACTCCCGTTATTGATAAAAACAACCGCCTCACAAAAGGCGGTCGGAGAGTTCAGAAATCATACATAAGAGATGACCTCGTGATCTTTAAGAGTAAGTACTCTCTGAACATACATCACAAGCTCCCCGACCCATATCGGGGTAAAAATTCAGTAATGTTATCATTTTACATTACCGCTTATGTAAGGGTTTCTGACGCCCCTGCACCTTTTGGGATGCATGGCCAAACAGGTGTTTGGTTGGTTTAACTATATGATGTTTTTCTCTTTTTTGCAATGATTTTTATTTTGCATTTTATTGTAGAAATGCTTGAAATTTTGATTTCAAAATAAGAAAAAATATTTTCCAAGGGGCATTTTTTATTTCAATAATTGTATGAGTATATGTATTTTGTGTTGACATTAAAAATACTAAAAGAGAAGGGATAAGCAGTATTTCAATTCTGATGTATGACAATAATGAAGGCGTGTTTCCGGAAAAAGGAAAAATCTAAATCCTTTTAAGGTGTTATAGAGACATAAGAAAATAGATTTTCTTTGATTTTTTGATTTCTTTTTTATATCCTTTTAAAGGATTATTTTGTTATGGAGGAGAGGGATCAAGATGAAAATTCGTCGAGCCGTTCCGGAGGATGCGCAAGTTATTAAAACCATTCATGTGACCACCTATCAAACCTCATATCGAGGTTATTTACCGGATGATGAATTAGATCAGATGATGGCTGATGAGGAACACATTCAACGGACAAAAGCGAATATTCAAAAAGTTGAATGTTGGGTTGCGGAAGAAAATGATCAGATTATCGGATTTGCGTATGTCGTTTATCCCGAACCGAATGCATTTGAAATTCAAGTCCTGTATGTTCATCCTCATTTTCAACATAAAGGGGGAGGATCCCTGTTGATCTCGACATTATGTTCCGATAAAAAAGAAAAAGGCTTTCATAAATTGATTGTTTGGACGTTAAAAAACGGACCCTCTATTGGGTTCTATCAAAAAATGGGACTATCTCCGGTGATTGGAAAAGAAAAAATGTGGAAATACAATCTTCCCATTATACGATTTGAAAAGGAGTTATAAAAATGCTGATATTGAATGTCAATGGTCCCATTAATTCGGGGAAAACAACGGTTTCCAAACTTTTGGTTCAAAAAATTCCTAATGCCGTTTTTATAGAGGTGGATGATCTGATGAGCGATGAGGAGGAGGCCTCTTTGGGGCTTGAAAGACGGGCCGGTTGGGAAGAGCGACGTAAACGGTTGGATCATCAGTTGACGGAATATAAAAAATCAAAGACCCATGATGTGGTTATTTTTGCCTATCCGATGACCGAAAAAGATTTTAAAAGGTGGCAAGCTTTTGCCGATGATCAAACACAATTTTTAAATATCACGTTAGCTCCCGATTTGGAAACTTGTCTAAGGAATAGGGGAATGCGATCATTAACGGAATGGGAAAAGAACCGTATTCGTCAGATGTATGAGGAAGGATATCATAACCGTGAGTTTGCCGATTTAATCATCAATAATACAACTCAAACACCGGAAGAAACCGCAGAAGTTATTCTGGCATTTGTGAAACAGGCTCAAAATCCGGAACAACAGTGGTTGCATTTGGTAGAGCGACGATGGGAGGCTCTGTTATCGGGTGAAAAAATATCGACAATTCGCTTGAACGAAGGTTTTGTTCATAAAGGTTTTCTTGTTTATAGGGATTGTCCGAACGAACGGTTTGCGGAAGTTGTTTATGTGAATAGAGTTTATTATGTTCCGCTTCGTCAAGCGGTAGAATTAGAGGGCTTTGATGATCATACCCCGAATGAGGAAGTTGCCCTTATGAATATGCAAAAACATTATCCGAATATCACACTTGACACGTTGGTTTTATTTGTGCAACATTTAAGCGTTCCCGAGACAAGAAAAAAATATAAAAAGAATGTGATGGATATTTTAAAAAAGTTTAAAAATCATATCTGTTCAGAAAAATAATTGAAATAATAACCCGAATTATTTGAATGACACGAGGTCCCCGAAAGAAAAATTTATAAAGCGAAAAATGAATGGTCATTTTAAATAATCGTTGACAACAAAGACGATCCATTTGTATCATCTGAGAAGCGACATGGTTTATGGATAGGTAAGAAATTGGCTCTGAATCGTTTCTTTTACGCAAATTCAATAGAAAAATTTTTACAAGACAGCGATAGTGAGATTCTTGGAAATTTAGCACAATTTTCCCCTTTTGATTTAACCGATTTACAGCGCAATGCGTGGATGTATGAGATTTCTTTTTTAAAGCGAGTTTTACAAAATCAATCCGGACAAATTTTGTTTGAATACTCTATTCCGCGGTTGGGTAAAAGGATCGATGTGGTGCTCCTTATCAAAGGAGTTATCTTTGTTTTGGAGTTTAAGGTGGGGGCCAAAGAATATTTGCGTCCAGATATAGAACAAGTTTGGGATTATGCTCTTGATTTAAAGAATTTTCATGAGGAAAGTCGGAGGGCTGTAATTGTTCCGGTTTTGATTGCAACCGAGGCCCAAGAAAAGACCTCTCGCTTTGTTTTTTCATGCTATCATGATATGGTTTTTGAACCGGTACTCTGTTCTGCCGATTATTTTCTTTCGGTTCTTCATAACATACTTGAGAAATATGGTTCTTGTCTTGATTTATCCGATTTTGCACGTAGTCGCTATATGCCGACACCAACGATTATTCAGGCGGCCAGTTCTTTATATCTGAATCATTCGGTTGAAGAGATAACGCGATCGGAAGCCTCCGGTGAGAGTTTAAAGAAAACAACGGATTTTGTGCAACGAATTATTGACTTCTCACGAGACAATTCTCAAAAGTCAATATGCTTTATTACGGGTGTACCGGGGGCCGGTAAAACATTGGTCGGGTTAAATATCGCCGTTCGTCAATTGAGAGAAAACGAAAAGGGGGAAAACGCTTTGGCGGTTTATTTGTCAGGTAATCAACCGTTGGTGGATGTATTGAGCGAAGCCTTGGCTCGAGATAAAAAGAGACAAGAAGAACTTAAAAATCCCGAAAAGCGGTATCATTTGACGGAGGCACGCAGGAGTGTCAGATCTTTTATTCAGATTGTTCATCATTACCGCAATGCTTCTTTAAATAAGCTTAAAAAACCAATACAAAACGGAGTGTTGGAAATAGATCCTTCCAAAATAAAAAAACATCAAACAGACGGATATTCCGAAGTTGAACATGTCGCTATTTTTGATGAAGCACAACGAGCCTGGACCAAACAACAACTGGCCGGATGGTTAAAACGCAAACAAGGCATTCAAGATTTTCCGATGTCCGAGCCCGAATTTTTAATTTGGTCTTTAAACTTGCGTCAAGATTGGGCGGTTATTGTCTGCTTGGTTGGTGGCGGACAAGAAATAAATACCGGAGAAGCCGGAATTGCCGAATGGTTAAGAGCCGTCAATAATCGGTTTTCGAACTGGAATGTGTTTATTTCTGATCGTTTAGCCGGAAAAGAATATGCCGAAGATGAAGTGGATGATCTTTTGCATACATTACCGAATGTACGGAAAAAGGCAGATTTGCATTTATCGGTTTCTATGCGCTCATTTCGAGCAGAACAGGTCTCTTCTTTTGTTCATGCCTTTTTGGAAGGAGATGTTTTGACCGCCGGAAGAGTGTTGAATGCCATTTTAGAGAAGTATCCGATTTGTACCACACGCTCTTTGGATAAGGCTAAACAATGGCTTAAAAATAAAAAAAGGGGATCGGAAAGATATGGATTGTTGGTCTCTTCACAAGCACAAAGACTGCGACCTCTTTCGATCGATGTTAGATGTAAACCGGACACGGTTCATTGGTTTTTAGATGATATCAGTGATATTCGCTCTTCTTTGTTTTTGGAGGATGCTGCCTCCGAGTTTGATGTTCAGGGTTTGGAATTGGATTGGACTTGTGTTGTGTGGGATGGAGATTTACGGCGTGAAGATAATCATTGGGGCAATTATGCGTTTATCGGGAACAAGTGGCAAAATATTCGCTCCGAAGAGAGGAAGGCTTTTCAGATCAACGCCTATCGTGTTTTGTTAACAAGGGCCAGACAGGGAATGATTATCTGTGTTCCGGAAGGCAATTCGGAAGATGATACACGCAAGCCTCAATATTATGATGAAACATTTGACTATTTGAGAAGAATCGGTATTCCCGAAATTTAATCGTTTACTGCGTTTGACAAAAGTATGATGTAAATGATAGAAACAAGACCTGAAATTATGTTTTCAGAAAAGATTGGATTGAGGAATTATTGGTCTGGTTGTGATCAGATCAAAAGTATCTTTTTCGAAATGTAAATATCAAAACGACGGAGAAAAAAGATATTAAACAGACTAAAAGAGACGGCAACATCAAAAAAGCTTATAAATGTAGTTTTTTGTGTATCTTACAAATATAAAAAAACCTCGTATAAAACGAGGTACTTGGTGGGCCCGGTAGGACTTGAACCCACGACCTATCCGTTATGAGCGGACAGCTCTAACCAACTGAGCTACAGGCCCTTCTCACCTTGAGTGAGAAAAGTATATCATATTTATCTTTCTAAAATCAAGTTTTTTTTCTAAATATTCCTCTTTTTATTCCGGAGAGCTTTTCTTCTTTTTCTCTTTTTTTCTCAAAAATGAAGCATAATGACGGATTTTTATAAAAAAAATGACTTCTGGGTGTTTTCAAAATTAAAAAAATGTGATATACTCTCCCCGTTAATCAAAGGAAAGGAACTCGTTAACATGTCAAAAGATTACACTTTTAATCCGGGAGATTTTGTTGTTTATCCGGCGCATGGTGTCGGACAGGTCAAAGAAATTCAAACAACCTCGGTCGGCGGACAAAATCTTGAGCTCATCGCTATTGATTTTAATAAAGATAAACTTATGTTGCGAATCCCTCTCTCTAATGCTCAAAAAACCGGATTGCGTCAAATTGCAACTCCTGCCGTTATGGATTCTGCCGTTCGTATTCTTAAAGGAAAGGCTAAAGTGAAACGTTTACAATGGAGTAAACGATCTCAAGAGTATACGCTTAAAATCAATTCCGGTGATCCGATCGCTATGGCGGAAGTTTTGCGGGATTTGTATAAGGATCCGACAAAAAGTGAGCAAACTTACAGTGAAAGACAAATTTATGATCAGGCAATGGGACGGTTTGTCTCGGAATATGCCGTTGTCAATCAGCTCAAAGAAGAAGAAGCATCTTTAAAATTGCAGGGTATCCTACAAAACAGAGTCTCCACCAGTGTCTCAAAGTAGTTTCTAAAGGTGGATTTCGGGAGACGTCTCATGGATGAAATATCAGAACAGCCCATTGCTCAAAAATCAGGTAGTTTGTTTCGGCGGTTTTGGGCATGGTTCTTCAGAAAGGAAACATTTATTGGCCTAGTCGCTTTAAAGTGGGTGTATCCGCTGTTTTTGACAACATTAAAGATTGTTCGATATTTACTCAGTAAGTTCCTTATTTTTATTATTGCTTTAATACTGTTTACTTATGGATGGAGAAATCCGACTGTGTGGGATAATTTGTTCTCCTCTGTTAAGGGAACAAGAATTTCTTTTGATTCAGTTGTTCAGGGCTTGTTGTTCTTTTTGGCAACACTCTATTTGACACGTGTTGTTAAGTATTTTATCCGTGATCGTGTTTTATCTCGTACCAACATTGATGTTGCAGCGCAAAGCTCGATCGTGACAATTATCGGATATGTCGGGGGGTTGGTGGCCCTTTTGGTTGGTCTCTCCATTATGGGATTGGATTTTAAAAATTTGGCAATCGTTTTTGGTGCTCTGTCGGTCGGTATCGGGTTTGGATTGCAGAATATTGTAAATAATTTTGTCTCCGGCTTGTTGATTTTATTTGAACGCCCCATTAAAGAGGGGGATTGGGTTGTTGTCGGTGGAAATGAAGGAATTGTCCGTAAAATTAATATTCGTTCGACCGAAATTGAAACATTTGATAAAGCCTCCATTTTAATCCCGAATGCAAACATTTTATCAACGGATCTAACCAACTGGACACATTCGGATATGTATGGCCGTGTTATTGTACCTGTCGGTGTCAGCTATGATTCGGATGTGAAAAAAGTCCGCCAGATCTTGTTGGATTGTGCCGCTCAAGAACCGCAGGTCTTGAGTAAGCCCGCTCCGTATGTCTGGTTTACCGAATTTGCCGATAATAGTCTTAATTTTGAACTGCGATGTATTGTCCAAAATGTTATGAACAAGGGGACTGTTAAAAGTAATTTAATGTTCTCGATTTTAGATGCTTTTAATAAAGAAGGAATCGAGATTCCTTTCCCACAGCGGGTTGTCCATTTTGCGGATCGTTTATCTCTGATCAAACAGGAAGAAGAAAAACCGCTTACATCAGAAGAAAAAAAACAAATCTTTGACTCTCAATCAGAGAATAATGTCTCTGTATCTTCCACGTTGGTACAAAAATGAAAAAAAGTATTTTATTCCTTTGTCTAACTCTTTTCTGTTTTTCTTGTTCCCAAGTTCAACCATTCGTGGACTCGAGACGGGAGGCTGGTGTTCCCAATAGAATCGGTCGTTCAACACCGGATTATCCGGTTATTTGTTATAATGGCCTTTGGTCTGATTTGGATCAGGCTCAGGCGCTGGCGGATCTTGAGTGTGAAAAAACCGGTCGCAAAGCTGTTTTTAAAGATGAAACAGTATTTTCCTGTAAGCTTTTAACACCAAAGGCAGCTCATTTTATGTGTGTCCCATCTGAAAAAGGGCAAGTGACACAAAATAACTAACTATCTTTTTTGTTTGGGTGTCATTATGATTGGTGTATGAGGGCTCATCACAATTTATATATTCTATTGTACTATTAAGTCTGCTCCACGTGTAATTTTCGGAAATTGTGCATTCATTAGGCTTAGAGGTGGTGGATTTCTTCTCATAAGTTAGGATCATACCAGAATAATTTTATTGATCTCTCATGTACGTTCATTCTTGATTTTAGTGAAAGATCATACTCAATTCATAATTGAGCTTTTGTTTTTATCGCTTCCCTGATTTTAAAAAAAAACTCTGAGATCAACAGATATTAAACAATCTAAAAGAAACCCATCGACCTAGCCGGTGGATTTTCTTTAAGGGATTCAATCTTAATGGTGCCTGTGAATGCCTTAAGGCATATAACGCTCTGACAAGGCGAAGATTGCTTGCTACTCGTGAACGAGATAAAATCTATTGTTAATTGACTTGGCATGTCTCTTCTTTCAGTTGATTTTAAATATACTTTGTCATTTGTTGAGCATTCTGACCTGTCGTCTTTACATAAGAGCCTTTACAACAACATTTTTTGTTGATAGATACGTTATTTTCTTTATATTCAAATTCTTTGTGTCGATATCGAAATTTTGCATTTTTCTACCACTCCTATATTGCTAGACTACTTTTACCTTTGAGATAATCCATAACCGAACTTATCGAAAGTTTTGTCACTCTCTCTATTAAGATATGGACGTGGTCACTACAAACCTCTTCTTCTATTATGGGTATTTCTTTTCTTCGCCATAATCCTCTTAAAAGGCCTTAATATAATTCTCTTAAAAATTTCCCTATTTTCACCTGACTTCCACCTATAATTCTTTCTTTTGATGTTGGGGCAAAGAAACACATGATATTAGCACTTGTATTTTTTTATATCTATTGTATGGCAAGTCTTTATAAAAAACGCCGTTTTTTTGGTTAGACTTTTGCCAAAACATCTAACTTATTTTACTAAAGCCGTTTTTTCTGTAAAGGCGTAAGCTCTTTGGAACTATCGGTAAAACTGTTGGTTTTCTTGTTAAAAAAACCGCCTCTAACGGACGGTTTTTTATCAATCTAACAGATGATACCTTTTTATTGGCAAATAAGACCTGTGCCCTGTAGGTAATTATATATCTCTGCCGTTGTGAGATGAACAATCTCATTTCGAGAATTATAACAAAATCCACTGACAGGCGTGTTATCTTGATAATCAACTTGGATAATTAAATATCCCTTCTCATGATAAAAAGAGTGAGCTCCTTCACGCTTTCCTTCCGTATAGTGGGTGACAGTTCTGACTTTTCCGTCCGGATAATACTCTGCCGAATCACCATGAAGTTGCCCTTTAGCATATTTCATCTCTTTTTTTAAATTCCCATTGGGATAATAAATACGCGTCACACCACTCAAACGACCATTAACACAAATACTTTCTATCGCCAATTGTTTGTTATCAGCATACATATTACGAGTCTGATTTAAATCCCCGTGCAAATGTCCGTTTTGAACATATGCAACTGCCCCATCATAGTAGCGCTCAACTACACCGGAGAATGGTTCATCTTCTAAATAACAACTGAGCGGTTCTTCATAAGAGGTGGTTGGCAAACTGGCCGTTCTGGGCAACTTTTTGCCGGTTGGTTGTTGCGTTAAGGAACACCCCACACAAAAAAGAGTTGTTGCTAAAATAAGGGTGACATATTGTTTCATCTTTCTTCTCCCTGATAATCTACTTTCCTATACTTTATTCTTTTTTTTTAGAATTGGCAATACTATTTGTATGAAAACTTTAAAAAAGAATTAAAATATTAAATATTTTAAAATATTCACTCAGAATTATAACCTGTTTTTTTAAATTTCTTTATTGAATTTCAGTTATTCTTATATTCAAAAATTGATATGTTCGTATATCTGATTCGCCGAGTTAAAATTTAGACTCTCATAAAATTTAAGTGTGAGAGCGTTTTTTTGAATTTCATATTTGTTTTTATTATAAAAGAATGATCTTTTTTCTCATAAAAAAACGCCCTGCATACGCAGGGCGTTTTTGGATGACTATTTTCTATTTTTTAAATTTTGCAAAAATAGATTTACCGGCAAAGACGGCTGTATCACCCAATTCTTCTTCAATACGAATCAATTGATTGTATTTAGCCAAACGGTCGGAACGAGACAGTGAACCTGTTTTAATTTGTCCGCATCCGGTTGCAACCGCAATATCTGCAATTGTTGCATCTTCCGTTTCTCCGGAGCGGTGAGATAAAACAGCCGTATAGCCCGCACGATGAGCCATCTCAACAGCTTCCAATGTCTCTGTCAAAGAGCCGATTTGATTGACTTTAACTAAAATAGAGTTGGCGACCTTCTTGTCGATTCCCATGGCAAGACGTTTTGTGTTGGTCACGAATAAATCATCGCCGACTAATTGGATACGACCGCCCAATGTTTTGGTGAGCATATCCCAACCTTCCCAGTCATCTTCCGCCATACCGTCTTCAAGAGACATAATCGGATAATTGTTGACCAGATCCTCATAGTATTTTACCAATTCGGCAGAAGAAAGGACTTTGCCTTCTCCTTCTAAATGATATTTTCCGTCTTTATAAAATTCGGAAGATGCGGCATCCAAAGCAATAACAACATCTTCTCCCGGTTTATAGCCAGCGGTTTTAATGGATTCAACAATAAAGTCCAAAGCTTCTTTGGCTGAACCGATATTCGGTGCAAATCCACCTTCGTCACCGACATTTGTATTCATGCCGGCTTTTTTGAGTTTGGATTTTAATGCTTGGAAAATCTCTGCCCCCATTCGAATCGCTTCGGAACAAGAAGAGGCCCCATACGGCATAATCATGAACTCTTGAATGTCAATCGGGTTGTCAGCATGTTTTCCGCCATTTAAAATATTCATCATCGGAACCGGTAAAACATGTGCTAAAGTTCCACCGATATAGCGATATAAAGGAAGATCCGCACTTTCGGCAGACGCTTTTGCAATAGCCAAAGAAACACCTAAAATCGCATTGGCGCCCAAGCGACCTTTGTTTTCCGTTCCATCCAATTTAATCATTTCGTGATCAACCGCAATTTGTTCGGAAGCATCCATTCCGACAACAGCATCATAAATTTCCGTATTAACGGCATTGACTGCTTTTAAAACACCCTTGCCCCCAAAACGTGACTTTTCACCGTCCCGAAGTTCAACAGCTTCATGAACGCCCGTAGATGCTCCGCTTGGAACGGCAGCACGACCAAAAGAACCATCATCTAAAACAACATCGACTTCAACAGTCGGAGTTCCTCTGGAATCTAAAATTTCTCTGGCTTGGATATCAATAATTTCACTCATGTTTTATCCTTTCTTTTGAGTTGTTATTTGTTCCACTTTTTCTTATTGAATCGGTTTCTTAACCGATTTTCTTGACGCCTTCTTTCGCTATTTTGTCAAAAGCCATCAGGCGATCGATAAACATTGGCATTTCTTTTAACGGAATCATATTCGGACCATCACTGGGTGCTGTATCCGGTGTTTCATGCGTCTCAGCAAAAATTCCGGCAATTCCGGTTGTTATGGCACAATTTGCCAAAACAGGTGCAAATTCCCGTTGTCCACCACTGGATCCACCTTGTCCGCCCGGTTGCTGAACACTGTGTGTCGCATCAAAGATAACCGGATATCCGGTTTGCTTCATAATCGGGAGAGATCGCATATCTACCACAAGCGTATTGTATCCGAAAGAAACACCCCGCTCCGTTAACAAAATGTTGTGATTGCCGGTACTTTCGATTTTCCCAACCACATTTTTCATATCCCATGGGGCTAAAAACTGTCCTTTCTTGACATTGATTATTTTTCCCGTTTTTCCGGCTGCTACCAAAAGATCCGTTTGCCGACATAAAAAAGCCGGAATTTGCAAAATATCAATAACTTCTGCCGCCGGAGCACATTGGGATGTTTCGTGAATATCGGTCAGAGTCGCACACCCGTAAGTCGCTTTAATATCCGCAAAAGCTTCAAGTCCTTTTGTTAGCCCCATACCCCGAATGCCGTTTATACTGGTTCGATTCGCTTTATCAAATGAGGCCTTAAACACAAAAGAAATCCCTTTCTTTTGACAGATCTCTTGAAGTGCATGTGCCATCTCTAAGCCATGTTGTCGGCTCTCCATTTGGCAGGGGCCGGCAATTAAAACAAAGGGAGCCTCATTCGAAAAACAAATATCGTTTAATCGAACTTCTCGAGCAATTGTCTTTTCTGTCATTCTTATTCTCCCGCCGGTTGTGTCGGTGCCATCGGTGTTTGCGGTTGTGTGGCGGGTGTCGGCATATTACCCGTGATCGGGGTTGCATTGGCTTGTGCGGCCGGATCTGTATTGTCGGGTGCGTTTTTAGCCATAATAACGAGGGCTAAACTGGTACAGATAAATCCGATAAAAAAGTATGATGTCAGGCGGGTTAACATGTTTCCGGCTTGGCGACCCGTAAATAAAGCGGAGGCTCCTTGACCACCGCCCAAGCTACCGAGAGCGCCCCCTTCACTGCGTTGCATTAAAACCAAAACGGTAATTCCGATCGCAAGTAAAATATGAATGGTTAAAATAAGTGTTTGCATGATATTTCCTTTTTTATGTTATTAAAAGATGCTCCTAGTTTAATCTATTCGAAACAGCTTTTCAAGTGTTGATATGCATTTTGTATTAAATTTTCCGACAGATCTTGAACAAATGTGATTTGAAGCTCTTTCTCTAGGGTGCTTGTGTATAGACATGTCGTTCTGATTTTGACAAAATATCCTTGATAGAACATTAAAGACAGATATTGAAGTCCCTCTGTATCTCCGCTTGAAACTGAAGAGATTCCCCCACCACTTAGAACCGGATGGTTGTCTATAACAGAAGTTTTTATGGCCAAGGGTTTAAAAGAAAGCGATTTTAAAAATTCTTGTTTCAATAAATTGTTATCCAATGATTTGTCGGATGATGTAATCGGATATAAAATCAGTTGGGTATAGCAACCTTGATTGGTATAGGCTTGTCCGTATCCTGCACCTTGCACTTGCTCTTCAAAATTAATGAAGCCATCGGGCTTTTTTTGAAACGATGCTTCTTTTAACGGAGATAGACTCGTTGCTTGAATTTGAACGGGCAACTCCCTCCAACACACTTGAGGAGAAAAGGGGGGCTTCCCAAGTGCAGGAGAGATGAAGCCGATCAGGAAACAGAAAGAGATAAATCCAAAAAACTTCATTTATTTTCTTCGGATGAAGGAGAAATCGTATTTTCTGTCGGAACCATTAAACAAGTTGTTAACTTCTCCATAACGATTTCCGTTAATTTTGTAGTCATATCTTGAGTTAATTTTTCATTACCGACTTGATCCAAACGGTTTACATTTTGACATGTTGTTCTGATCTTTAAGAAGTTATTTTGAAAAATACCAAGCAGAAGGAGGTTGATCTGATCTCCCTCATAGCCCGTCACACTTTCAAACTCAACACCATGGACAAAAACACGTTCTTGTTTTGTGGAACGAAAGTGGGTCGAGGCCGTCACTTGTTCGCGTAAATCTTTTAGGCTGATATTGGGAAGATCGGCGTTATACAGATAAACCGTACTTAAACACCCCCCGTTTCGATAAGACTGCGAATAACCCCATCCTTTTTTTTCTTTTTCATAATCCCAAAAACCATCCGAATCCGTTCGTTTTGAGAACGTTGTTTCCGGTAATTGAGGATCCACCACCACAACTTCCGGCAGGGATTTCATACAACTTAAACTGGAGTTGTCATATAATTGTGCGTTGGCCGGCAGAATATAAAAACAAAGGAGTAAAATAATTTTTTTCATTTTTTCCTCTCTCGTGTTTAGAATTGTGTTTCGGCAATACCCCAAAAATCAGCAATTTTTAAACTGGCCCCTCCGATTAAAGCTCCGTCCACATTGGGAACACTGAGTAATTCTTTCGCGTTGGACGGTTTGACAGAACCACCGTATAAAATCCGAATGGTTTCTGCTTTTTCGGAGCCTAATAAGTCAGCTAATTCATGACGAATGGCTGCATGAACCTCGGCGACATCTTCCACAGACGGAACTTTCCCTGTCCCAATGGCCCATACAGGTTCATATGCAATGACGCAGTTATCACCGGTGGACTCTGTCGGGACAGATCCTTTAATTTGTTTGGATACAACAGATAGTGCCAGTCCGGCCTCTCTTTCTTGTTCTGTTTCACCGATGCAAATAATGGCGGTTAATCCTTTTTGTTGAGCATTTTTTGCTTTTTCCAGAACAACGGCATCTGTTTCGTGACGCATCGTACGCCGTTCCGAATGACCAACAATAGCATAAGAAGCTCCCAAATCTTTAATCATTTCCGCCGATACATCTCCCGTGAAAGCACCAAAGTCTTTCGGTGCAAGGCTGACATCTTGAGACCCGATTGCCGTCATGGGATGGGGTAAAGACGCAATTTGTCCTAATAATGAAAGGGGGGGGCAAATAAGAACGTCGAATGGCAGCGTTTTGTGTTCAGCACATTTTTGAAAAACAGCATTCGCTAAAGTAAGACCGTCTTCTTTTAGACAATTCATTTTCCAATTTCCGGCAATTAATTTTCGTCTCATGATTTTCTCCTTTTTTATAAATTAACAAATGTCTCTTTTTACCATATTTTCCCCGTTCTTTCAAGAAAAATGATTCTTGACAAAAAAACAAAAAAAATGATACTCTTATTAAGAGTTCGCAAGCTTTTAAGGAGGATGTTAATGTCTCAAAATTTATCACCTGTTCCACGAAAAAAATTTTGGGATAAAGATATCCCGTTAGCTTATCGGTTGTATCTGTTTTCTTTTTTTGTATATTCAGATAATTTTCCACGGCGGGCCGCTCAAAAAAAACTGTCTCCTCAAGCTTATGAAAAAAGGCTTTTAAAGGCTTTTGTTCGGCATATAGACTTAAAAGAAAAACAAGACGGTGAAACGGCTTTATCTCAGATGATTGTTTCCCAATATTACGCTCAGGTGGCGATGATTTTAGAAAATTTGTATCAACGTCAAACACCGGTATCTGATTTAAAAGAAATGTTAAATTTACCGGATAAAACACCGTTTTATGCAAATGTGTTTAGCCAAAAACCGGCTCGTGTGCGATCACTGGCTCAAAAGAAAACAGATGATGAGCGAGATCATCTCAATCAAACACTGCAAAGAATATTGCCGGCCCTTGATTATTTGAGATGGATCAGAAATCAGAACCGCTTTGATTTGGCATTTGATGAAAGAAAGGAAAATTTAGAAAAGAAGAGTGATACAGAGTGGAATGGCCTTTTTAAAACTCAAGAAAAAAAGGAACAACAAAAACCGCTTCAATCTCTTTCAACCGTGTTGAAAAATGAAGTGATAACCCAAAAGAAATCGGCGTTATCTCAAACTTCAACCGCTCATTCTGATCAAAAGGCTTCCTGTTCTTGTCCCCCTATGGATGATAAAAAACACACTCAACAGTTAAAGCAAAAACATTTCTCTTTTTTTAATCAGATAAAAGGAGGGAGAGAAAATCGATGAAATTTTTTATGTCTAAATTGTTTCTGTGTTTTTGTCTTATCATTGTTTCAATATGTCCGTTAGTTGCCCAGTCTCAAACGTTCGGTTATTTGGATGCTAAAGCAAAAAGAACCCCCTTGCGGGAAGCTCAAACCAAAGAAGATTTGGTTCGATATCTAACAAAAGATTTAACAACCGATACACAAAAAGCACGTATTATTGCTGCCTGGATGGCTTATCAAATCCAAAGAAACGGCTTTTTAAGAAAACAACGGATTGAGGCATCAAACAATAATCGACCGGCTCCCGAGCCACTTCCCAACGATATTTTTAAAACCAGAATCGGTTCTCCGGAGCAATTTGCGGATTTGTATCAAGAGCTGTGTACGTTGGCGGGTTTGGAAACGGTTGTGATTCCGGGGTATGCCGGTTATAATATTCGGATTTCTCGGTATGAAGAGCCGAAATATGTGGCGTTTTCTGTTATGCTTCATTATTTGGTCGGGACCAATTATCCGCTTCAACGCTATTTAGCCTCATGGAATGCCGTTCGAATTGAGGGAGAATGGAAACTGGTTGACACGTATTGGATGATTGACGGCGATATCTATGAAGCACAAGATATTCGGACGGAACGTCAAATGCGGACATTTTTAAAACGGAGAGAACAAAGAATTCCATCCGTGACGACATTGGTTCGAGGAAAGAATATTGACGATGATTTCTTTTTTGCAAAGCCACGAACATTTATTAAAACGCATTATCCAAATGATTCTCAATGGCAATTGCTCCCCGTCCCACAAAGTTGGTCCAATTTTATCTCAAACTAAAATGGGTTGTGAACGGATATCTCTTTTGTCTGTGAAATTTATGAACCATTCGCTTTTATCAAAAGAAATGTTTTGTGTTCCTTTTTGATGCTTTTTGGGGAGCAAAAACATTTTGAAGCGTACAAAATCATGTTAAAATAATCTTTATACGCTTCATCAATTTTATACTGGATAGCCACTTTTCTATAAATGAGAAACAATTTTTCTATAAACTAGTCTTTGCATAAGGCAGAAAACAATTTTGATCCTAAAGATTGCCTCCAAACAGAACCATTTAGAATCTGATATCCAGTCTTTTCGCTCAGTTTAGGTGCAATCCAAAACCCAGACATTGTATTTCCTATTGAGGGACAATTGTAGCCATATCCAGTATCATTACTCATTTCTTCTGAGGTACAAAAATCAGAAATAGAGGCTAGTTCACTTCCAATCGCTTTACAGAAGTTATCTGCGCCCCACCAGGTTAATCGTCCATCATCGCTTGATACATTCGATTTGACATAATTTTTTCCTTTGATATCATAAGTAGAACCTGTTTGTGTCAATTCACATGTTCCTGATAATAAATGATCAGAAGGACCATCTAAATTACAAAAATAATTTCCGGTCTCAGAACCATCATTACAATCGGCATTAGAAAGGCATTCACTACATTGCCCTGTATTGGAATTACAAATCGGTGTAATGTCTGGACAATCAGTATCTGTTTGACAAGAAGGTGAAGCACAAGTATATTCAAAAGAAAATCCCTCGAGGATACCGTAATTATCTATTCTTTTAGGAATACAGATTTCGCCTTCTGCACAACACTGTTCTCCACAAATAATCTGAGAAGGACAATAGATACAAAAGAATTGGTATTCCCAACCAGTTGCATGTGTTAATACTGCATTTAAGCATTATCGACAGATGACTCGGTATGCTTCCGTAAAAGTGATAACACTTCCATTGTAAACTCCTCCAATCATATATCCACTACGTTCATTTACTTTTGTTGCTGTTTTACACCCAGAATGAGAGTAAGCGGAAATTCCGATGTCTTGACAAATTAATTCTGGATCCCAACTCTCGACTTTATTTTCATTTTTAGAACAGGGGAAATCATCAATTGGGGCTAAGCTTAGTCCGTGTGCTTTACAAAAATTCTCACCGCCCCACCAGGTGAGAATTTTTTGTGAAATGAGATAGTCTCTCCCATTATAAGGAAGTGAGCCGGCGGGAGTTGCCAATTCACAAGTTCCGTCGGTGAGTGCGTTATCGGAAATTCCATATAGATTGCAAAAATAATCTCCTTTTTCGGAACCGTTATTACAATCGGCGTTTGTTATACATCCCATACACTGACCAGTACTTATATTACAAACTGGTTGATCAATAGGACAGTCCTCGTCTGTTTCGCATCCTCCCCAACCACAAGAATAGGTATAAGTATTCC
>CASECF010000065.1 GCA_949286245.1 uncultured Alphaproteobacteria bacterium | reverse complement strand
GAGGGGCGAGCGTCGTTCGGAGGAGAGATAAGGCAACTTGTGTCAGTAGGTGAGTGCTGGCTACCAGTTGTCTGTTTGGTTTCTGACGCCTTTGGAGGGGCGAGCGTCGTTCGGAGGAGAGAAAAGGCCACTTGTGTCAGCAGGTGAGTGCAGGCTACCTGTTGGCTGTTTGGTTCGTGACGCCTTTGGAGGGGCGAGCGTCGTTCGGAACCACGGATAACAGCGCTTGTCTTAGAATGTGGCAGTTTATGGAGATGATCAAAGAAGGGTGATTAAAGGATCAAGATGTTTTCGGTGCAGATTCCGAAAACTTGGGCAGTGATGAGCCGAGAAGCTGTTTTGTATATGATTTTTGAGGATTTTTTAAAATGTGGCGTGTTTCATTAAATTCTATCATACGCCCGTCTTTCATTACCAAAATATGATCTGCAATTTCGCATAACACTTTGAGATCGTGAGTAATAAAAACATAAGCCATTTGGTATGTTTGTTGAAGGTAATTGAGAAGTGCAATTAACTGTTGTTGTGTCATGATATCCAATGAGGTAGTCACTTCATCAAAAATGATAACGGCGGGTTTTAAAATTAAAACACGAGCTAAGGCGACACGTGTTTTTTGCCCACCGGATAATTCGTGCGGATAGCGGGTCATGATATCGGGCTTTAAATCTACTTCTCTTAAAATATTTTTAACACGAGAAAGAACTTGTTTTTGTGATAATTGCGGGTGATGAATTTTTAACCCTTCGCAGATAATATCAAAAACACTCATGCGTGGGTTTAAGGATCCGGCGGGATCTTGGAGAACCATTTGAATTTTGGATCGAGCCCTCATAAGATCGTGACCGGATAGGGCCAGAAAATTTTTATTATCGAGAAGGACTTCTCCCTGTGCTTGAACGAGGCGAAGAATCCCGTGCCCTAAAGAAGATTTTCCGGACCCGCTTTCACCGACAATTCCGATGGTCTGTCCCGCATATAATGAAAAAGAAATTTGATCAACCGCTATCCTGTTTCCGTATTTGACGGTCAGATTATGGACCGCTAAAATCGGTTTCATTTGTGTCTTTGGGTGAGGGGCTTGTTTAATTTGAATGATTTCTTCGGGCGGAATGCGTGTCGAGATAATTCGTCCGCCTTTCATCACATAAATTCGATCGGCCATTTGACGAACAATGGACAGATCGTGTGTGATAAACAAAATGGCCAATCCTAATTTTTGTTGAAGTGTTTTCAGTAATTTTAAGATTTGGGCTTGGACGCAAACATCCAAAGCAGTCGTCGGCTCGTCTGCAATGAGAAGATCCGGTTGACCGGCCAAGGCCATTGCGATCATGATTCGTTGCCGTTGTCCGCCCGAAAGCTCATGGGGGAAAGAATGATAGATTCGCTCTTTATCTTTTAATTCAACGAGGCGGAAAAGCTCTAAAACTTTTTTTTGAGAAGCGTGGTTTGTATGTAATTTTAGGGCCTCCAACACTTGATTACCGACTTTATGAAGGGGATTAAGGCTGCTCATCGGCTCTTGAAAGATCATGCTGATTTTTGATCCTCGAATTTGATTCATTTGATCATTATTGAGAGACAGTAAATTTTGTCGTTTAAACAAGATAGACCCTTTATAGACGGCATGATCTTGTAATTGTAAAATTGCTTGAGCCAGAGTGGATTTGCCGGATCCGCTATTTCCGACCAGAGCGACAAACTCGCCCGATTTGATGGCTAAAGAGACACCTTTTACCGGTGCAAAGGTGGGAAAATGAATCCATAATTTTGATATTTCCAGTAGATTCATATGGCACCTCGCTTGTGTGGATCAAAAGCATCTCGAACGCCTTCTCCGATAAAAATCAAAAGAGAAAGCAAAAGGGTTAAGACCGAAAAGGCGGTCAATCCCAACCACGGCGCTTGTAAGTTTTCTTTTCCTTGTCGGATCATTTCTCCCAAACTGGGTGTTCCGGGTGGAAGGCCCAACCCCAAAAAATCCAAGGCAGATAAGGCTACGATGGCTCCCGACAGCATAAAGGGAATATAGGTAATGGTTGCGACGAGTGCATTTGGTAAAATGTGTCGTATGATAATGCGAAAATCACTGACACCCAAAGCCTTGGCGGATTTAACGTAATCAAGACCTCTGGTTTTTAAAAATTCGGCTCTGACCACACCTGTTAAAGAGGACCAGCTGAATAATAATAAAATAAACAATAAAGAAAAAAATCCGGGAGTTATCAGGCTTGATATGATAATCAGAATAAAGAGTTGGGGCAGAGATGTCCATATTTCTAAAAATCGACCGATGATCAGATCTGTTTTCCCACCAAAATATCCTTGTATGGCGCCAACCGAAACACCGATGACGGAGGCGAAGAAGGTTAATAAAAAACCAAATAAAAGACTGAGGCGAAGAGCATACAAGAGGCGTGCTAAAACATCACGGCCCTGATCATCCGTTCCCAGTAAATGCTTTTCGGAAGGAGCATCCGGAAAAGGAGATGCGTTAAAGTAATCAACCGTATTGGCATGATAGGGAATGAGAGGCATAACCATCCATCCGTTTTGATTGATTTGATTAAGGGTATAAGAATCGGTGTAGTCTGCTTCGGTTGGAAGTTGTCCGCCCAACATTTGGTCTGTCACTAAAGAAAAATGGGGAAAATAAATATTGTTTTTATAAGATAATATCAGGGGCTTGTCATTAGCGATAAGCGGAGCCCAAAAAGAAACAAGGATGATGGCAATCAGAAGCCATAAGGACAGATAGGCTCGTTTGTTTTTTTTAAAGATATTCCAACGATATTTTAAAAGCGGATGAATCATCATTAGGACATCCTTTTATCAAAATGAATGCGCGGATCTACGAGCGTATACATAAAGTCACTGATTAAGTTTAAAACCAACCCTAAAAGTGCAAATAAATAAAGCGTTCCGAATACGACGGGATAATCTCTGTTTTGGACGGCTTCAAAACCGAGCAGACCGAGGCCGTCTAAAGAAAAAATCACTTCTATTAAGACAGAACCGGTAAACAACATGCCGATCAGCATGGACGGGAAACCGGCTATAACAATCAGCATGGCATTTCGAAAAACATGGCCGTATAAAATACCATTCGTGGAGACCCCTTTTGCTTTGGCTGTTTTGCAATATTGTTTGCTGAGTTCCTCTAAGAAAGCGTTTTTAGTTAAAAAGGTTAATCCGGCAAGACCGCCGATTGTCAGGGCAATGACAGGGAGGGTCATATGCCACAAAAAATCGGTTATTTTATGGAAAGACGAAAATGTTTCCCAGTTATCCGAGATAAGACCTTTTAAAGGGAACCAATCCAAATATCTCCCGCCTGCAAAAACAATGATTAAAAAAATAGCAAATAAAAAAGAGGGAATGGCATAACCGATTGTCAAAATCCAACTGGTTGTGACGTCAAAAACAGACCCTTGTTTGACGGCTTTTCGAATTCCGAGCGGAATGGCAATCAAATAGATTAAAAGGGTACTTAACACCCCGAGAGAAATAGAAACGGGCATTTTTTCTAAAATCAGATCGATTACTTTTTTATCTTGATAGAAACTGGTTCCGAAATCGAATAACAGATAATTTTTCATCATGATAAAAAAGCGTTTCCAGGCCGGTTGATCAAAACCGAATTGTTTTTCCAATTCCTTTCTGAGTTCTTCTCTGAGGCCTTGAGCTCCACGATATGAAGAAGAAATTTCTTGTTGTGATCCGGTGGCAACATCACCTGACGCAGTTCCGGAAAAACGAGCGGTTGCGTCCAAGGGGTGTCCTGTCTCCAAACGAATCATCATTTGCTCTACCGGACCGCCCGGTGCCAGTTGAGCGAATAAAAAATTAAGAGCCATAATTCCGAAAAGGGTGATCGGAATGAGGAGAAGACGTTTTAAAAAGTATTTATTTTTCATGAGATGAGTTTGCCCTAAAAAGAGGAGAAAATCAAGAGTTTTTATCGGAATAGGTATAGATGAATTTTTTTATTTAATTGAGAAATGAAATAAGATATTTGACTTGAGTGTCCCTGTTTTTTAAAAGTATCCTTTCAATTTTTTTGAAAAGGAAAACCATATTTTAGAGCATAATTTTTACGGTATTCATTCTCAACAAATCAGCCATAAAACAAAAACATTCTTATAAATTCTCTTAAAAAAATAAGAGCCATGGAAATGAGCCGAGATATTTTATATTCTCAGCATGACAGATGGTATAGGGAATAAAAATTCCCGTAAGATATCATCGCTCACAGATCTTTTTATTCTAAGAAACACTCTTATAAATAACCGCTTTTTCAAGCATTATCGACAGATAACTGGGTATCTTTCCGTAAAAGTGATAACACTTCCACTGTAAACGCCTCCAATCATATATCCACTACGTTCATTTACTTTTGTTGCTGTTTTACACCCATGATGAGAGTAAGCGGAAATTCCGATGTCTTGACAAATTAATTCTGGATCCCAACTATTAACTTTATTTTCATTTTTAGAACAGGGGAAATCATCAATTGGGGCTAAGCTTAGTCTGTGTGCTTTACAAAAATTCTCACCGCCCCACCAGGTGAGATTTTTTTGTGAAATGAGATAGTCTCTCCCATTGTAAGGAAGTGAGCCGGCGGGAGTTGCCAATTCACATATTCCGTTAACTAATAGGTTGTTAAAATTTCCATCTAGATTGCAAAAATAATCTCCTGTTTCGGAACCGTTATTACAATCGGCGTTTGTTATACATCCCATACACTGACCAGTACTTATATTACAAACTGGTTGATCAATAGGACAGTCCTCGTCTGTTTCGCATCCTCCCCAACCACAAGAATAGGTATAAGTATTCC
>CASECF010000064.1 GCA_949286245.1 uncultured Alphaproteobacteria bacterium | reverse complement strand
GGACGAGACAGCCCTGCCCAACTGGTATTGTGAGAAGGACAGTGATTGCGGATCGTGTCAACGGTGTCAAGAGAACATTTGTGTGTCCTCATGCGAGGGGTATGAGAGATGTGCGGAAGATACGGAGACAGGAGAGCAGATTTGTTGTCCGAAAGAGAGACGGTCGGGCCCCTACTGTTGTGCCAAAGCCGTCAACGGGATGTGTTGTAATGAGCACGATCAGTGTTGCCCGTGGCATAAGCCCTTGATTGATAAAAACGGCAGCTGTTATACGTGTGATAATGAAGGAGGTGTCAATGTGACAGGGGTAGAAGAGAATTGTAGTGTTTGTACGAATAGAGAACTATGGGAGAGAACGACAACTGAAACCCAATGTGTGATCCCGTGTCCGGAAGGGGACCCTTTACGTGGAGATGACGGCAAATGCTATTCGTGTGATCATCCGGATCCGGTTAGCATGGGGATGGCTCAGCATGAACCTGAACGATGTACATCCGTTTGTCCGAATCGGGTGGCAGCGGGTAGTTGGAATCGAACTTGTGCTCTTCCGTGCGGTGAAGGAACATTTACGGATAGTTATGGGAAATGTCATGCTTGCAATGAGGAAAAAAGTATCCATTCTGCTGCTATCTCTCATGATGGATGTGAGCGGTGTCCTAATCGGATCCAATCCGGCAGTTATTGTATTATTAATTGTCCTGAAGGAGAGATAAAGGGGGATGACGGCGTTTGTTATCCGTGTGATTATCCGGATCTTATTAAAATTTCCAGTACATCTTTGTGTTCACAGGCTTGTCCCAATCGTGTCACTCGTGGGGATGCTGAACTTTATTGTGCCCCCAGTAGATGTGCTGAAGGAACATTTACGGGGAGAGACGGTCAGTGTTATTCTTGTGATGATCCGAATCATATAGATGTTTATCGTGTCACACATGAGGGGTGCGATCAATGTCCTAATAATCGATCACAATATGGTGACCGATGTACTTTAAATTGTCCTAAAGGAGAAATAAGAGGGAATGATGGAAAGTGTTATTCGTGTGACTATGAAGATCCGATTCTCATTTATAATGCCTCCAATTATTGTAGTAATATTTGCCCCAACCGAATAGCAAATGGATCAAATAACGGGTATTGTTCTCTTCCCTGTGAAGGCGAGGGAAATTTTACGGGAGGAGATGGAAAGTGTTATTCTTGCGATGACGAAAAAAATATCAATACGTTTAAAACAAAAAATGGTTGTGAAAAATGTGCGGATGTAAGGAATTTTTATAACAGTATGTGTGTTCCAAAATGTTCCGGAGATACCCCGCTCAGAGGCTTGGATAACAAGTGCTATCCGTGTGATACGGAAACGAGAGTTTATCTCCCCGGTATGACGGATGCGTGTTATGAGTGTGTCGATCAGCGAAAACTGGATGGAAGTTCTTGTGTGTTAAAGTAATTCTTTTGGGACTTTTCGGAGTACGATAGCGTGCATGCTTTATCTTTTGTTTTAACGTAAAAGAATAAAATATTCCCCCTTGAAAAGTAATTTTAAAATAGCTATCTATTAAGGGAGAAATCAGGGGAAAGGGGGGGATTCCGCATGGGAAAGAAGCAGTTGCCGGAAGAAAAAAATACACACTTGAACGGATCTGATCAGAAGGGAAAAAATAAATTATCAGAGCAGGTGTCTTCAGAGCCCACTCAAAAGTCTAAACAGACTCTTCAAAAAGAGGCATGGCAAGATATTCAATACATCATTGTGCAATTTTTTCAATCAAATGAAACAAATATGACTCAAGCCGATTTGATTGCCCTCCTTCGATTGGCTGTTCAAAAAGGGGGATTGATTCAACAAGAGCCGATTAAAAAGAATTCCATTTCTGAAAATCCTGCAGATATGACTCTTTTATCTGCTTCTTATGAGGATAAAATGATCCCCTCCTTTCAAAAGGGAGAGGTTCCTCAATATGGAGGAAAGAACCCTCTTTCTCAAAAAAATGAAAGGATCAAACAAAATCATTCCAACATATTAACGCAAACTTTTGATCCATCCAATTCCCCTTTAAAAAAATCTTATGAGCAGGTGCATTGTGGTATCGATAAAAACAGACATCTTGTCCCTTGTCGATCCGCTGGAGCTTCTTTAAATAATGATCCATCCGATACGGTTATTTCCGATGATCGTTTGATTGATCCCAAAAAGAAAAGACGGTTTAAAAAAAGAATTCCTTTAATCAGTTTGGGGGCTTTTATTTTGGGCGTGATCGGTTGGGATTATTTTAAACAACCGGAAATGCTGACCGTTAAAATGGTTGTGGATACCAAAGATGAGCAAAAAATCCCACTTGCTGTTGATGTCCGTTGGAAAATATCCGATTTGGCTCTCCTGAAAGAACTCTGGGATCATTTTGACCTATATGCCATCGGTCGTAAAAAAAATGATATCAAAGAAGTGGTGAAAGAAACCGTTGTTGAGTATTACAGGAAAAAAAGTCTCACTTATAACTTTGAGGATTTAAAAACAGCTCTTATTGATCCGGAAGATCAAGAAAAAATGATGCGACTTTTGGATAAACAACTGAAAGATAATCCTATCTCGGAAATCAGAGATATCTATATTCATTTTAATGAAACAGGACAGCAAAATAAAACATCGGAATATCCCGAAACAAAACCTCTATCCTTTTTGGAAAAAACATATTCTATCCATTTTGGAAAAAATGGCTCATCGGGTGATCGACCTCTTGAAAGCGGATTTAAAATGGCTCATTCTTCATCGGATCATTTTTTTAAAATACATGATAAACTCAAGGAAAAATCAAGAAACATTTGATGAATCTTTAGATGAACATCGCATGATAATATAATGAGATATATAATTTTTTTTATATTTTTTATAAGAGGATGAGCGGTGGATATTTCAATAAAAAGGAAAGAGGAGAAAGGGCGTCTCCTCTTTGATTTTTTATTCTCTTTTAAACCTATTTATCGCGTGATCGGTTTATATTTAATGCGATGCGGTTGATCGGCCTCCACGCCTAAACGCCGTTTTTTATCCGCTTCATATTCTGCATAATTTCCTTCAAAGAAGACCACACGACTGTCTCCTTCAAAAGCCAGAATATGGGTGGCCAATCTATCTAAAAACCACCGGTCGTGCGATGTGATTACGGCACACCCCGGAAAATCCATCAAGGCCTCTTCTAATGCACGCAATGTATCAACGTCTAAATCATTTGTCGGTTCGTCCAACAACAAAACATTGGCTCCTGATTTGAGCATTTTTGCCATATGAACTCGATTTCTTTCTCCGCCGGAAAGTTGTCCGACCTTTTTTTGTTGGTCCGATCCTTTAAAATTAAATTGAGAGACATAAGCTCTTGAGTTGATTTCTCTTTTGCCGAGTGTTAAAATATCCTTCCCTTCGGATATTTCTTGCCAAACGGTTTTGTTCGGATCCAAAGCATCTCTGGATTGATCTACATAGCCAAGTTTAACCGTTTCTCCCAATCGGAACGTTCCGCTGTCCGGTTGTTCGCTCCCTGTAATGATCCGCATCAATGTTGTTTTTCCGGCCCCGTTTGGTCCGATAACCCCGACAATTCCGCCCGCCGGTAAATTGAAAGATAGATCATCAAACAACAATTTATCTCCGAACGCTTTTGAGAGATTTTTTGCCTCTAAAACAACTTGTCCCAATCGGGGACCTGCCGGTATGACAATTTGAGCGATATCCGGTACTTTTTCGGTCGACTTCTTTAGAAGTTCTTCATAGGCCGTGATACGGGCTTTGGATTTTGCTTGACGAGCTTTGGGCGATTGTCTGACCCATTCTAATTCTTCTTTTAACATTTTTTGACGGTTATTTTCCGCATTTTGTTCTTGAGCAAGTCGTTTTTCCTTTTGCTCTAACCAACTCGTGTAATTTCCTTCAAACGGAATGCCTTCGCCTCGATCCATTTCTAAAATCCAGCCCGTCACATTATCTAAAAAGTAGCGGTCATGTGTGATCATAACCACCGTTCCCGTATAATTTTTTAAATATGTTTGAAGCCAGGCGATTGACTCGGCATCCAAATGGTTTGTCGGCTCATCCAATAATAACATATCCGGCTTTGAGAGCAACAATCGGCACAGAGCAACGCGTCTCTTTTCTCCACCTGATAGCTTTGTCACATCTGCATCGGCCGGCGGACATCTTAAGGCGTTCATCGCTATTTCAATCGTTCTTTCCAATTCCCAACCGTTGCAGGCATCAATTTTTTCTTGTAATTCGGATTGCTCTGCCAGAAGAGCGTCCATGTCGGCATCCGGATCTGCAAATTTCATGTTTACTTCATCATAGCGCTTCATCAAATCTCGAATTTCTCCGACCCCGTCCATGACATTTTCCATGACGTTTTTTGTCGGATCCAATTGTGGCTCTTGAGGTAAATAGCCCACTTTAACCCCGTCTGCTGCAAAAGCTTCTCCCGAAAAATCAGTATCTATCCCCGCCATAATCTTCATCAATGTAGATTTTCCGGCACCGTTTGGCCCGATAACGCCGATTTTGGCCCCCGGAAAAAAGGATAACCAAATGTGTTTTAAAACTTCTTTTCCGCCCGGAAATGTTTTTGAGAGATCTTTCATTACATAAATATACTGATAGGAAGCCATTTCTTATCCTTTCGCTTTCTTTTTCATTATATATAGTTCGACATATTAATTGTTTGGGATCTTAACAGGAAGCTTTTCACTTGTCAAGAATTACTCTTTTTGTCTCATCGATATTCTTTCGGGTTATGTTTTGGCTGATATTGTCCTTGTTTGTCTTTTTTTGTCTTGTCGTATTTTTTTTTAAATCGTGTTATAATACAGGTATCATGAAGTTTTGTATCATGAGATCGTTCTTGATCTTTTTTAAGAGGTTTAAGTCCTTTAACACCCAAGAATAATTTGATAACGGAATTTGAAAAATACGATCCGTGTAATCTTCAAAATAAAAAATGGTTTTTATTTTGAAGGGGAGGTTAAAGGCATGCGGGACATATCAAAAACACGTTGGGGATATGTAATCATGAAAAAGTCATGGGCTTTTAACAATATTAAAAGTCGGGTGGGGTGTTTATATTTTGATTGATATGTGGAGTGAGGCATGATGACTGGGAAGCAAAAAGAATTTGTTCTTCATTATTTGAAAAATAAAAATGCGACAAAAGCATACATGAGCGTCTACGGAGGTTCCGTGGAAACTGCTGCAAACGGAGGATGTCGTCTCTTGAAAAAACCTGAAATTAAAGCTTTTTTACAAGAACAGGAAGATCTTTTATTAAAAGAATTACGAGAGCGGGTTGCTTATACGAAAGAGGATAGTTTTAAAAGATTATGCGAAATTCAGGAAAAAGCTCTTAATAATGAAGCAAAAATTGAATTTACGGCTGCTTTAAAAGCAGAAGAATTAAAAGGAAAATTGATGGGGCTTTATTCTGATCAATCTCAAAAAGAGGAAAAAACGGAACCGGTCGAAGTTATTATTCGATCCTAAAGAAATTTTAATTCTTTCTTTTTACAGATTTTAAAGGGGGCTTTCTTTTTTTGTCCCGTTTTATCTGATCTACTCCAATATCCGCTCTGATAAAATTTATTGAATTTTGTTGTCTCTCTCAGATACTGTTTTGATAGGTAGAAAAATGGAATTTTATAAAAAATTTGAACCGCTTCTTCATATGGATGATGGTGAATACAGCACTTTTGTATTAACAGGAGGACGCGGATCCATGAAAACAGGTCATGCGTGTCGTGCCGTTTTAATTAACATGATGCAAAAAAAGAAAAAAGTTGTGGCTTTTCGAGAAATTATGAGATCAATCGCCGATAGCTTATATGCTGAATTTATCGCTTTAATTGATACCTCTTTTGCAGGACGTGGATTTTATTATGATAAGCAAAAAATTTATCATAAAAACGGCAGTATGCTCATATTTAACGGATTGAAAGATTTAAATGTCAATTCCAGAGAGCGATTGAAAGGATTGGCTAATGTCGATATTTGTATTATTGATGAGGCTCAAGCCGTCAGTAAAGCTTGTTTTGATGTCCTCTTGCCGACTTTACGAAAAGACGGTGTGATTTTAATCGCTATTTATAATCGTGTCTCGGAAAAACTTCCGGTCGAGGAGACACTTTTTTTGAATTATGAAGAGATGAAAGCACCTAAAGGAACTTATTTTGTGGAGGTGAATTATCCGGAAATTCAACATTTAGGGTTGATTTCAAACCGATTTATCGAACGAGCCGAATTGGTAAAAAAACATAAACCGGATGAATATGAACGAGATTATTTAAATAAACCTAAAGGAATGTTTTTAAATCGTGTCGTTAAATATTGGTCCGATGACAATATATCAGATGATATTCAATATGTCTTTGATCTCCCTTTTCATCTTTCCATGGATTTTAACGTTGACCCGATGATGTGGGTTTGTTGCCATAAAACAGAGGATAAATTGTTCGTATTTGATGAAATCGTTATTGAAAACGCAACCACTCAAGACGCTGTCAATGAGCTCATTCAACGATATCCGAACCATCAAAATAAAATTATTTTAAACGGAGATGCCAGCGGTGATTATCGCAAAACACAGAGCCGATATTCTGATTATGCAATTGTCCAAAATACCTTGATTCAGTATGGATATAATATCCAAATCGATATTCACTCGCATAATCCCTCTATTATGAATAGGGTGAGAGCATTTAATCAATTGGTTTTGAGTGATGACGGAAAACGACGGATGTTTGTTCATCCAAAATGTCGATGGCTCTTGTTTAATATGAAAAATCTTAAATATAAAGAGGGAACAAGTCAATTTGATTTGCCCAGCTTTAGTCAAATCAGATCTGATAAAGAAGCTAAATTTTTGGGACATATATTTGACGCTGTTTCCTATATTGCAGAGTATTATTGGCCCATTACAATGATTTAAAATTTCGTAATCCGTTATACTCTTCTCTCGTCGATAGAAGATATTCTGTTGGCGAAGTATGTGACATATTGTATCAAAAGGAGAAAATCAATCATGATTGAAGTGATCAATTTAAAAGAACAACAATTTAACAAAATGTCTCAAGACGAAAAAAATATGTTGGCTCAACAAATAGGATCTTTGTTCGATTCTTTTGATGAGGCGCGACAATCTCAAATATCTATTTACCACCTCTTGAAACCGGAAATATATCTCTTAAATCGAGGCGAAACAAAGGAAGGCTGGAAAAGTAAACTGCATTTTAATAAACTTTATTCCTTATTTCAAACCAGACAAGCCTTTTTATGGGATAATATCTATTCTCATATCGATCAAATGTTCGATGTCGAAGGTCAGAATGAAGAAAGTAGTCAAAATGCTCCGTTGCAAAAAGCTTCTCTTGTTCAAGCGTTTGAACAAATGAAAATTACAAAACAACTGGATAAAGCTATGGAATATCTGGATACAATCGGAGAAATGTGTTTCTTTGTTTCTTGGAAACGACAAACAAAAGAAATTAGAAGACCGATCTCTTTCGGAGAGAAAGTTAAAAACAATCCCCTTTATCAGCTAAAAAAATCAACCGAACATTTCGGTATCTTTGAAAAAACAATTTATGACGGGGCTTATGTAGAAGCTATTAACCCTGTTAATTTGGTGTTTGATCCGGCTATCGATCCGGATTTGCCGGAAGAGTGGGATCGCGGTGCTAAAATAATTAAAACATTCGAAACACCGGATCATATTTGCAATAATCGTTTTTATTCGTTATCAGCCGAAGAAAAGCAACTCTTGAACTATATGGTCAAACCGAATATAACCGGTGAAGATCGAGGATATGACGCAACCGATGTGCTGGATGATGTGATCCATGACGGAAAAATAGAAGTTCTCCAATATTGGGGAGATTATACGTCGCCGGATGGGCATGTCTTGAAAAATTGGTGTGTGGTCGTCATTGGTCGTCGAATTGTCGCACGTTTTGGTGAAAATCCGATTCTGCTCAATCCAATCATCAATGTTGCATTGCATCGAGATGTTGATCATAAGCGAGGGATTCCTCTTTTATATTCCATCTATGACTTGTGTCTCTATCAAGAGGAAAAGGGAAATCTTGAGAACGACAGTCAAATTCTTTCTCTCAATCCTCCCAGATTCGCTCCGGAGGGATTTTTTAAAAAAAATAAAACCGTCATGGAGCCAGGACTTGTCTTGGAATATAAAAAAGGCTTGGAAGATCCGAGACAACTGATCCCCGTCTCTTTACCACTCATAAATAATGATCGTATTATCGGGTTTTTGGATAGTACAATCAGCGGTGTGTCCGGTATTTATCCCAATATGCAAGGAGCGGAGGAAGATAGGCAGGTGACGGCTACGGAAATTCGTGTGAAAGTTTCCGGTCAAACGACAAGACTTGCTAAAGATTTGGATACCATTAAACAAAACGGGATTGTTGTTATGGTTGAAAAAGTCGCTGATTTGATCGCTAATATGAAATTGGGAGACGAAACTATTTTTGTTTATGAAAAAGGTGTGCGTATCCCTAAAAAAATAACGGACGATATTAGGACGGATACTTATTTATACCGATATACCGATAGTTCCGGTATACAAAAAAAATTGAATACAAATGAGCAACTTATGCAGGTTTTAACACCGGTTTGGAATGATGAAGCGGTCCCGCTCAATAAGGCGGAAATCATTAAGAAGGGATTGGAAAATATCGGAATCGAGAATCCGGATAAATATTTTGTCTCAAATCAAACGGAAATTAATCCAAATACCGATTCAAATATGTTAAATGCTCTTTCTCAAAACCAAATGCAAACGGAAAATTATTTACGCTCAAGTCATTTACAAAACAATACCGCTCCGATGATTCCTCAATCATTGGATCCGGCTTTGCTTTCGGCATTTCAAAAAATGGGAATCAATTTAACGGAACAGATTAATCAACAACAAATAAACCCTGAAATATTAAATATTCTTCATCAATTAAATACTCAAGTGATTGGAAATTCAACAAGTGCTGAATAGTCTTAATCGAAGGATCATTATTTGATCGGATTTGGAAGATATTGTCACTGCCTGTCGCTATTTGTCATGTCGCTTTTTTTTAAAAAATGAGATATAATACGACTATAATCACGAAAGTGTTTTTTTATAATCACCAATGAAGAGCCGTCTTTTTTAGGATGGCTCTTTTTATATTAAAATTGATTCAAAATGAATACGGAAAAAGAATTAAACCGCTTAATAGCCTTGAAAGAAGCGTTATTAAGTGATGAAGGAATTTGTATATTGAACGCAATGAAAGACTTTATGGTCGAATTGTCCGGTATGCAAAATGCAAACCCCGAATGGATTAAAGGGGTGGGATTGCTGATTTGTTTTTTAAAGGAAACAGAACAGCGTTTGGAACGTTTTAAAGAACGTTCATAACATTCATAATTTAAAGGAGAAAAGGATGAATGAAACTCTTAAACAATCTCAAAACATGTATGCAGGTGATCCGTCTTATTCGGAACAAATGCCTGTCTCTCAGGACTTCCCTGATCAATCTTTATCAAAAGCTGATCTGCTTGTTCCGGTCGATCAACAGTTTTCTGAAGAAACTCAAACAGAAAACTCATCTCTTTTGGCAGGAAAATTTAAAACGACTCAAGAACTTGAAAAAGCTTATTTGGAAATTTCTCAAGCTCTAGAAAATCATGAACACATCGTTAAGGAATTAGAGTATTATCGAGCCCAACTTCAAGAAGAAAAAAAACGACATGACGCAGATGCTGCTCTGCTCGGATATGCCTCTGCCGAAGAAAAACAATTCGCTGATTTTTTGAGACAGAAAGAATATGAAGATTATATGGATGTTTGTCAAAAAGGGGCCTGTCGTGAAATGACACAGGAAGCTCTGAAAGCCTTAAAAAAATATCGAATTTCTCAAAAAGAAGAAGATTTGGAATTCGCAAAACAATTCTTCCCTTCTGAAATTGTTAATGTTATTACGCGTTATACAATCTCTGCTTTTGAAAAGGGTCGCCTCGAAATCGCACGTCAAAAAGAATATCGGCAAATGATGGAAAAAGCATCAAAATTATCTCAATTGATGGAAAAGTATAAAGATTGGCTGAAAAATCAGGAAAGACGAGATATCTTTAATGCCGCTTTCGGATTGGCAAACGGAGATTTAGATCCCGAATTGACCATCCATTTGGTCGAATCTATTGAAAACAGTGCCGTTAGAGAAATGATGGCAAAAGAAAAAGCAAAAGCTGAAAATCAAGAATTAACCGAAAATTTAAATATGTCCTTTTCGGCTGCTTCCGTTCCTTCGGGTAAAGAGGAGGGTTGGATTACAAGGGCTCAATTCAATGCCATGTCCCCCGAAGAATATGACAAAAATTATGATCGTATCTTAAAGCAAATCCAACTTGAAAAAGAAGGAAAGTTGCCGCGACGATTAATTTAATTTTTGTTTCGTATCGTGCACAAAGTTTTCATAAAAACAGAAAACTTTTTTTAATAACCTATTTGAAATAAAGGAGAAAAATATGTCAGAAAACGCAACTTCTTTGAAAAGACAAGCCGGCGGAATTATTCCGGAATTATGGTCTTTGACTTTAAATAAAAAATTAGATAAATCCGGTGTCGGAATGAAAATCGTTAATAAGATTTTTGAGGCGGAAATCAAGCATTATGGGGATACCGTTCATATCGGCGAATTGGGAGATGTGACAATTTCCGATTATTCCGAAGATTCCAGTACGGGCGGTGTCACTTATCAACGAGTGGATGCAACCACACAAACCTTAAAGTTAGATCAATCTAAAGCTTTTGGCATTTTCTTATCGGATATTACCATTCAACAATCGCAAATCAAAGATTTACAAAAGCGATTTGAAAAAAGAGCTAAAACGGCTATTGATCTTGTGAAAGATACTTATATTTTAAGTTCATTTGCCGATATCCAAGAAGATAATTTACTTGGAACGGATGAAGTACCCATTACATTAACAAAGGACAATGTCTATTCTGTCTTTTCATGGCTTGCGATGAAACTTAAAGAAAATAATGCGATTGAAAATTTAGATGATACGGTCTCTAAAGACAATAATCCTAAAGATTCTCTTCCGTATGTTGTGATCAATCCTCGGGTAGAATCCATCTTGCGTCAATCACCCGATTTTGTTCATGCAACAGATGCCGGCGATAAATTATTGCGTGAAGGATCAATCGGTGCAATAGCGGGTCTGGATGTATTGGTGTCTACAAATTTACCGACAACCGAGAACAAAGTTAAAATTATGGCCGGAATTAACGATGCCATTGCTTTTGCGGGAAATATCTCAAATATTGAGGTGATCCGTGACGAAAAATTCTTTGGTGATAATATTCGCGGTCTATATGTCTATGGGAAAAAAACAATTCTCCCTAATGCGTTGGCTGGAGCCATCGTAAATGTTGAAGCCGCTGATACGGTCGCCTCAGCTTAGTCAGGATAAGAGGAGAGACGAACAATGTTCGACTCTCCTCTTTATTAAATATAATGGAGCATAATATGGTGAAAATAAACGTCATTCCTAAACAAACAGCAGAAGAAAAAATTTTGGGAAAAACAAAAAAAAATAATTCTTTCACAAATCTAAAAATAGTAGATCCTGATCTCTTATTCGGATCCAAAAGCTTATTTATTATACAAAAAAAAGGAGGAATTCGTCTCACGTTGAACGGTTTTGAAATAGCTCAGATGATTGGCCCTGAAAACAAAAGAAAACTTTTAAGCGGTGCTCAATCAGTTGAAGAAGGAGATTATTTTATTCAATTAAAAAAAATTGGATAACGGTTCATCCCATCATTTGTAATGACTCGTTAAAATAAAATGAGTTTTTTAAGTAAAAAGGAGTTGAAATGAATTTCTATGAACTATTGCTAAAAGTCAGTAATTTAAAATGGTCCACAAATGATCCGGAACCTAAAACATTTGATGATATTTTAATGTCCTCAAAAATCGCTTTCCAACAGGCAATGATTGAAGTCTGGAATGCAGATGATTTCCTCTTTAAAAATACGGAAACATATGTTGTTTTAAACGAGGGACAGAATATCATTTCGCCCCCTTTTGGTTCTTTAAAAAAAGTCTTTGCCGATAATCATGAGTTAATTCCTTTTTCTGAAAGTGTGGAGAATACCTCACAAACAGGAACCCCAATCGGATATTTATTTGAAACGGGAAATTTATCAGATCGAATTTGTATTTATCCCATACCGGAAAAAAAGACGGAAATTAAATTGATGTACGAATCCATGTACATGGCGGTTGATCGAGAGGGAAATCCTAAATTTAATTTGGAACAAGAAACAGATGAAATCAATATTAAAAATCCGGTTTATCTGGAGCTATTTATCAATGCAGTCGTCTTGTTGACACAATGTAATTTGATCCAAGATACGGGAGATGAAAATTTTATTCCCTATCAAAATGCTTATGAACGAGCTCTGAATATTTTGAAAATGTACCAGTCTAACTATATGAAAAAAAGGATTGTTATTTAAAATGCAAACATATAATTCCAGAATCGTTGTCAATCGATTCCATGGTATTCGAACCGTCAATGCAATTGCTGATGTTGAAAATACCGGCCAACTCTCTGCCGAAACATGTCAAAATATTGATTTTAAGTATACAAATAACGGAAGCGGCGTGGGGATATATAGTCAAAAAGGTAGTTCCGTTATTGCAGAAATATCCGGCAAGATTATTTATGGACAATGGGAAAGTATTCAAAACGGTGTGTCTTATTGGATTGTGTACGCAATTGATGAAACAAAAGGATATCTTTATCATTTTAAACCGTCATCAAATTCGTTTGATCTGATTTATGATCAGTTGACACCAGTTAAAGCGTGTAATGGGTTGACAATGGTTCAAGGTTTTGATGATCTTTTTATTTTTACAAACGGAATTGATGATTATCTTTCTATCCGGATGACGGCCGATGAAAAAGTAAAAAAATTAAATGCCGTTGATGCGGAAGAAAGACCTATTCGGGGTTTATGTCTCAAAACGCAAAACGGACGATTGATCACAAATTCCGGAAATAGAATTCATTGGAGTAAAACGTCAGATATCTATGATTGGTCCTCTTCTACGGTCGGTGTCAAAACAAATCCCGCTTATCAGGAGTTTGATCGAAATATAACCGCTATAGAAACTTACGGAAATTGTTTGATCGTTTTTACGGATACTTATTCCGTTCAGTTTTGTAATGATCCGGGGGATGATGATTTTTCAAGAACAGAGGCAACCGGTGGCGGATGTGCCGGATTTAAAAGCATTATTAAATATGATAATAAAATCTTTTATTATGATCCCGTTGCCCGTAATATTTTTGCCTATTATCTGTTCGATTCCGGACAAACAAGAACAACGGAAGGAGTGGCAAACGATGTCTTAAAATATTTGTCCGAATTAAATATCAATGAGGCTGATGATATTATTATGATTGGATTATCCATTGAAGACAGAAGCGAAATTTGGATTAAATTCCCATCAATTGATGGTCAAATCGTTTTAATCTTTGATTATTTAAAAAATGAATGGACTGAGAGAAAAATGTCCCACATTCATTCTTTAGCCCTGATCGAAGGAAAACTCTATTCTTCAGTCGATTCGAAAATACTGGAAGAATATAGTGGATATACATATAACGGGCAATTCCAATCATCGGAGTATCTTTCTCAAGTGATCAATTTAAAGTCGGATACGAATTTGAAAATTCCTAAAATGCCTTTAATTCTAACTTTGGATGATTCATGCACAAATAATTTTATGATCGAATTTATTTTGGATGATTCCCCGCAAAAATTGGAACCTAAACGCATTGAAAAAAGTGGTGGACAATTCTTAATTTGGGCAAACGAAGACGGATCAATCGGAGGAGAGTGGGCTGAAGATGACGGCTCCGGCGGATATTATTGGAACTATGATGATGTTTTAAATACGACTTATAATGTTTTTGGATTGGTTCCGTTTCAACAAATGAGATTGAGAATTTATACACAAGAAGAAGGAGATGAATTTGGTATTAAACGTATCGAATTGAAAAAAATCAGAGTTAAAACAAAAATGCTTGGAAAATAAAATCGTTGAAAATTATTGACAAAGCAATGAAAAAAAATTATACCTTATGAAAGACGAAAGGTGAAAAATATGAAAGCAAAAATGACTGATCCTCTAAAAAACTTTGAACATCGTTTTATCGGTGATCAATTTTTTGTTATTTCTGCTTTTTATGTCCTTTTTATGGTCCTTCTCAAATTTTTATCATTTTTTTTTCAAAATGACGTTGTCTTCAAGGTCCTTTCCTTCTCTTATAGCATCCTTTATTTCGGAGTTTTGATTTTCCTTGTGAAAAGAGGAGAGTTCTCTTTTTTAGAACGACAGGTAAAAAATTTTCCAATTCTTTCTCTTTTGAGAGGAATTGGTCTTTTGTCTTTTTTGTTTATTTGGCTCTTTGCCATTCAATCTATCGTGGAGTCTTTTGGAAAAAAAGAAGCATTTTTAAATTATTATGTCCTATTCGGGTTTTTAAGTGTTTTTATCGGAACCTTAACATCCGTGATTTTTTTGATATTGCGTTTTGTTTTCCGCTCTTTTCGTGGAAATACACCGGAGAACTCGGAAAATGAGGAACTTTTGGATTTGAAAAGAAATATTGAATTTGATAAAGAAGATCGATTGATGGCTAAATTGTTTTTATGGATTTTTATTAGTCCCGTTGGAGGCCTTTTTTATATGGTTTCTGATTTTTTGTTGACTGTCGGTACTCAGACAAAAATGATGAGGGTCTCTTGGTCTAGATTGGTGTTGGTCGGTGGAATTTTTGTTTCCGGTTGTTTTTTATGTGCTGTTATAAATTTTGCTCCGGCTTTGGTGAAAGTGATTTTTATATCAATTCTTTTTATCTGGTATCTACTTACGACGGTTACACTGCTTGTCGGTCGTAAAACACCTTTGCTCGTCAAATGCAGAGACCTTTTCCCGAAAGTAATGACTTGTTTTCAGATGATCGGAACATTATTTTATTTAGTCTTCATGTCGTTTATGATTTTGTCGTTTTTTAATTTTCTTTTTCCGACTGTTCAACAAAACGCTGTTTTAACGGCTATTCTTTTCATTGAACCGGTTGTATGTTTGATGATCATTTCTTTGATTTTGGCCTTTTTACGTATTTTTGTTCAAAAAAGAAACTTATTTTAATCTGTTTTTCATTATTTTAAGGAAATATCATGCTGCAGTTTGTTTCTCAGCTTGATCCGTTTTTTGATAGAAAAACGGCTCAGGAGCTTTTTCTCTCCCATGTCGAAGATATTGAAGATCAATACGGCTTCGATTTTTTGTTGAAACATAGCTTGTTTTGGAATATTTATGATCAAAACAATTTTGTTGGATGTATTTTTTGTTTTGAAGAGGATCATAAAAACTGGGTGGGGGGATTTGCTCACAGAAAAAATCATTTCTCATGTGTTCGCGCATTGCAACAAATTCGTATGCTATTTCCGGTTTTATATGCTCATACCAATCACTTGAATGCCGTGATTTGTCTCAAAAAAGCCGGATTTGAATGGCTTGATCGTGAAAAAGGCATTTTGGTCGCCGGACTTTAAAAAAGGAGAGTATAAATTATTTGGGAATGTTCATGAGCGAAATAAATAACGTGAATGCCTTGATTAAATTCTTAAAAATCATTCTTAAACCCTTTTTTAATGCCATCAAATTAAAGTACTCAACTTAATCACTTAAAATGAAAGGAGAAAATATGTCTAGTGCAAGCGGTAAAGCAAAAATACCTACAATTTCTTATGATACCGGAGGGTTATATGGATCGCTGACTTTAGGGAAAAACGGTTCTTACAATCCTAATGCGTTTCAGAAAAATTGGGTGGATTCGACTTCAAACGGAATTTTAAATTATACCAATCAAATATTAAATCCAAGCTATGATAGCGAAACTTTTAAAGCCAATCAAAATTTATTAAATCAATCCTTAAATACAAGTTTTGAAAATGATGTTATCAAATCTCTCGCTCAAAACAATATTAGTCGTGGCTCGGCAACCACTGATAAAGCTAATAATTTTTCAAATGTGGCTGCCTATATGCAACAAGAAGCAATTAATAATGAAGATACACGTAACTCCGAAGTTCTCAATCAATTGATAAATGCTTATCAAATTCCGTTTAATATGATGACGGGAAGCGTCTCTCAGGCAGAAAATACATTATCTACACTGACAAATGCACAACAAAATGCTCAAAAAAATCAGGCTCAACTGATCTCCTCATTGATGAAAACCTTCAGTTAGACCTCTTTAAATTAAAAATAATTGAGGAATGATGAATAGAATACTTGACAATTGATATCGAAAACGGTAAATGAAATAAGAGTTAATGTTATATTCTTTTGAGTGGAATAATTATAAGTTTAATTTTAAATTTTTGTTTATATCAATTCAAAAGTATATCTTTTAAAGTTCAAGTTTAAATGATAAACTTATATTAAAAAATAAAAAAGATTGTAGGGATATCGAAGTATGTTTTTAATTTTGATGTTTTTGTTGTTTTTGACTGGCTTCGCTTTTTTGGGGTTGGGTTATGGTAAAATCGGTGCGAAAATCGTTTGTTTAACTCTTTTTTGTTCTATCTATATGTATTTCCATATCGTTTTCCATGTTTCTGCCGTCTCCTTTTTATTAGGAATTTTTTCTCTTCCTTTAATGGGTATGTGCTTATATGGGTTAATGCCATATTCTAAAAAAGACGATTCCTTTTTAGAAAATCAAGAAAATAACACAAATCGAATATCCTTTTAACAGGTTGTTTTATAATGTGAAAAAAAGGTCTCAGCTTTGAGGCCTTTTTTATTTTTTAGGAGAATAAATATGTCCAGTGCAAGCGGTAAAGCAAAAATTCCGACCATTTCCTTTGACAGCGGTTTATATGGTTCTGTTACATCCGGAAAAACAAATTCTTTTAATCCGAATCAATTTCAAACAACATTGGTTCAAACAGCCCAAAACGGCATGAACGACTATTTGAAACAAATGGTTGATCCGAGCTATGATGATTCGGGGATAAAAAATCAAATTTCCGCTCAAAATAAATTGGCGACGCAGTCTTATATCAACTCTGTCGTAAACCCTCTTTCTCAAAGAGGATTTAATCGTGATTCTTTCACCTCAAATTTAAATCAACAATTTAATTCGACCTTGTCTGATTTGAAAACGTCATCCATGGCGAATGCGTCTGAAAACGCCGTGACAAAATTGAACCAGCTGAGTACTCTTTATCAATTGCCTTATGATATGAGTACCAAAATGCGTGATTTAAACAATCAGGTTTTACAAAACAATACGTCCGCTCAATCTCAGGCACAATCCAATCAAGCTCAATTGATCGGGAACGGAATGAATTTTCTGAAAAATGTCGGAAGCAAATTGCTGTCGGATGCCAGATTAAAAGAAAATTTAAGTGTTTTAGAGGTGGTGGATGATTGTCCGATCTATTTATTTGATTATATTAACGGATCTAAAAATCAAATCGGAGTCGTTGCTCAAGATATTTTAGATAAATATCCACAGGCCGTTTTTATGCGAGAAGATGGATATTATGAGGTCGATTACAATCAATTACCCAAAGCCGTTCAAAATAAAATTCAAGAGTGGAAATCTAAAATGTAATAATTTGATTCCACAGAGAATTTTTGTGTGTTTCTTACTAACTGGTAAGAATGTTAACCTTTTGATATTCAAAAGGTTTTTTAGAAAAAGGAGACAAGTATGGATCAAAATAATCAACAAAAAACATTTTTTAACAACATCAATTCTAATGAGTTTTTTTCCGGCGATCAAGTATCTCGGAGACAACCAAGGTCGCCTCTTGGTGAGTTATCTCGAAAAACGCTTAGTATCCCTGAAAAGGAGTTTTCGACGAGAACTCAAGAGCAAATGGATGCAGATTTTCAAGCTCAGAATCAAGATTCTTCTGATGAAGGCTTTTCTTTTTTAAATACTGTTCGGACTTGGAAAGATAGTATTATTGAGAGCTTCGAAAAAAAAATGCTAGAAAGATCTTTGGAAAAAAAGAAAAAGTTAAATCAATTATGTCATCAGCTCAGCCCATATTGTGAAAATGATATATATGATTCGCAAAACGGGACGATCCCTGATTGGAAAATTGAAGAAATAAACTCCGGATTTGAGGCAAAATCAGATAAATTAGAGGATTTTAGTCATATAAATGGTACACAAAACAGGTTTCAAAACCAAGGTTTCTTAAATGACTCTTTTGAAACAGTTCACAATGACATGAGCCAACAAAATCCTTCTTTTGTAAACCCTCACCGAATTAAAAGAGGAAATACTCTTAATACGCAAATATATCCTCGGAATAATCCTAATTCATTTCCTGAAAATTATCAATCAGGTATGCCCGCTTATTATGGGACTAGAATAAATGGAGTATCTCAACCTCAAGCCGCTGCTACCACTTATTACGGAGCACAGAGTGGTGGATATACTCAAGGGAACATTCCGACTACTTATTATGGTGCCCAGAGTGGTGGATATGTTCAAGGGAACATTCCGGCTACTTATTATGGTGCCCAGAGTGGTGGATATACTCAAGGGAACTCATCCAACTATTATGGAAACCAAAGAGGTGGATATACTCAAGAGAGGTCTCCTGTGACCCATTATGGAGCACAAAGAATCGGTTATACTCAACCTGATTCAGAGGTGGATAGAAATTTTATAAACCGAGAGCAAATGTATTTAGACAAAATTAAATCATTGCAGGAAGATCTGGATTTTGAAAGATCTTTTAGTGACACATTTTTGAGAAAGAGACGCTAGTTTTGGAAAAGGCTCTGTTCGAAACAGAGCCTTTCTTTGATAGGCGATACTAAATTTTATCATTACTAAATTTTATCATTATTGGGCTCTACTGAAAAAATAAAAAATGTTATTTAATGTGAGGGCTTAATTATGATTTGTATATGAGAGCACACCACAATTTATATACTCTATTGTGCTATTAAGTCTGCCTTAAATATAATTTTCGGAAATTATGCATTCATTAGGTTTAGGAGTGATGGAATTTTTCTCATAAGGCAGGAT
>CASECF010000063.1 GCA_949286245.1 uncultured Alphaproteobacteria bacterium | reverse complement strand
AAACGCTTTTTAGAGCAAAAAAAGCTTGATTTTCTCCCATCCTTTCGTGTATAAAAAAAAGGATCCTTTCTTTGCGACAAAAAATGTCCATATAAGTATTTGATTTTGAATGATTTAATAAATATTTTGATTATTTCTTATTAATTAAAAATAAAATTAATATCTTATATCTATTTCTTTTTAATGTATTTTTTCTTTTTTCTATTTTTAACTGTTATATCTACACAATATTTTATACAAAATTCTTCATTTCAAAATGAATAGTTTATATGTTTCCCCCATCTTTCTATATCATAAAAAGTCTATTTCTTTCAAAAAGTCCCATGAACATAGTAGACTGATTTCAGCAAATATCTCTACTCATGAGTTTTATCTCAATAAATTGTTTTTCTTATTGATAACCCTCAAAATTTCAATCTATTATCTCTACCATACCCATCCCGTATCAGTTTTACAGATAAATCATACATCTACAATATCTTATAAAAAAGGCCTGTCTCAACAGGCCTTTTTTATAAAAACAACATAAATATTATTGACATTTACAACAATATTTACCGTTCCATTTACCACCCTTAATAAAGCAACACTCTTCATTCTTAGCCGGAGTTTCGCTCTTACAGGCATCAATCACTTCTTGTTTTAAACATTTCTGCTCACTAATAGGACAATTTCCGGGAGCAACTGTCATAGAAGCACCACTCCCCATATCTCCTCCAATAGTTTGACCCAATACGGGAAAAACAAACATTGTTCCCATAAATAAGCAACTCATACAAACAAAAGTAAATATTTTATTCATATTGCCGTCTCCTTCTTTCTTGAGATAATTTTTTTGATCTTTTATTTGTGGATACCTTCAACGGTTTTATATTCTTTTCGCCAATTTTATAAAATGATTCCAACTTATCTTCATCCACTTTTTCGGCTGCTTTAGTTTTTTCGTCAAAAGAGTTAAAATTCAAATACTCAGAATATAAGATGGCTTCCAGTCGTTGTTTAGCTTCTTGATACCAGCGACCCATTAATCTTTGTTCAGGTGATAGAGAACTATCGTTGAAGTCCATTTCTAAGGTTATCTCATTTTTTTTCATAATCTCTTCAATGCCACGAGCAAAAGCAAGCATACTCTTTCGTGTTCCAGTCAGTTGTGTCTCAATACCCACAATCCGAGCATGCTTTGCCGATGAAGGCTTCATCTTTTTCCGAACACTACTAATCACCGGGAAACTATAATCCGTTGTCGAAATATTGGCCATAACATATACACCACAGTTATTCGCATTGGAAAGTTTTGTTTTATCAAAAGCAGCCGGATCATATAACGGAAAACCCAATTTACGCCGTAAAGAAACTTCAATCTTAGATAGCCCTTTCTCTAATTTGGGTTTCTCTCCGAAAAGAAAAATCTTAGGAAGAATAAACTCACCGTTATACATCCCTTTTTCTAGTTTCTTCTGATCAAAGCTGATAATTGGTAATAATGCAGCATAATTTTCACTCAAAACCTTACTAAGTGTCTCATAATATTCCAACTTATCTGCCGGTAACTCACTTTTAATACTTTCCGGAATATCAAAAAATGGTCTCTTTGTCTTAGGATTAATTCCTGTTGGTTTTTCCCATGGCTCTGCATAGTCTTTTGATGTAAATGTTTCTCTGTAGAAAACAATATTAGAACCATCCAACACAATCAACTTCCCATCTCCTCGATAAAGAGCATAATCATAATTTATATTTTTTTCCAATTCAATTCGCTCCGGTGTTAAAAGCTTCTTTAAATCGGGTCGAATTTCCTTATAAGCTGTTGTTTTTTTAACTTTATTCCATACTTCCTTTTGCTCTGCGGTAGCCCGAACTTTTTCCTGTGAAACCGAACGATCCGCTTCTGCCGCATAAGAAGTCTCAGAAAAATCACTTGTTAAAAAAGCAGAAGAGATCAAAAGGGATAACACACTATATTTTCTAAAATTCATTTATTTTTCCTTTCTTTTATGTTTATCAACTCTCACTAATTACTTCCGCCGGAGCTATTTTGAGGAGGATAGGCTACTTGGAATATACCATTGACACAAGCACAACACTTATTACCTGCTTTTAATGCGCTGTTTGGACAACAAATCTTATTTGTTCCGGCGATCAACTTATCTTCATCGGTTCCCTCATCCGCATCTGCAATCGTTGTTCCTTCCGGACAACAATACGTAATGTCTCCCTCTGAAAAGAAGCGATCCACAGGGCAACACTCTCCATCGGTCGTTTCTGTTGCGTCAACCCACTCTTCACCATCCGGACAACCGCATTTTTGAGCAAAAGGATCCCATGTAGTTCCTCCAGAACAACATCCTTCTTTTTTGTTTAAAGTTGCTGTTGTACAACAGTTTCCTTCCACAACAGAAACATAATCGTCTGTTGAAACGGCCGGAACCCAAATTCCTCCCAAATGATCGCAACACCCTTCACTTTTTGCTGACAAAGGATCTTCAGTGCTTGAACAGCAAATTGCTTCACTTTCTCCATTTGAATCTTGTATACAGATCGCCTCTTCATTTTCTTCACAACAGATTGTTACTTTCCCGTTTATAGAATCAGGCGTCTCACAAGGAATACAACAGGCATGGTCACAACATTTAAAACTATCCGATGGGAAATTCGTAGCACATGTTTCCGTTTCACAAGGATCCGTACATCCAACTGCTCCGGATAATGATCCTCTCTTACAACAAACCTGTCCCAGAGAAATGTAATTACCGCACCGATCATATCCCCATGAAGAGCCATTACAATGAGAACACCGTCGCCAAGCTGTGCCATAGCAACAAGATCCATCTACCATCGGAGAACCACCGTTGGGACATGGATCACATTCTTCTTCTTCCTCAAGTTCACAAAGGATTAAACCACCTAATCCCTCTACTTGGTCAGGCTTAACAGACCCACCCCTAAAACAAATCTCCTTTTCTTTTTCAGGATCCATCGGGAAAATACCTTCATCTGTTTCGCTTTTCCCGTATTCACAAATTTTACAAATTTCCAGTGCGGTATTTCCTTTTGCCGGGACAACAACAGCTTCACTTTCATCTTGCCCCTCATTAGAACAAATTGCTATCATTAGACATTCATCGCCGACTGCTTTGGCACAATAGGGAATTTCCTCTGGCTTTAAACATAACTGTAAAGCGCGACGACCAGCCGGATCCCCCCAAACAACCCCATCCTTACAGCATTCATATTTTGTACAAACAGATTGTTTACAAACAAGCGGTATCGTTTCGGTCACCTGGGAATCATCTCTTTCAATATCCACAGATACGTCGATATCCTCTAACATTCTTTCTTCGGAACAATATAAATTTTCTGGCGGACAATCCAAACACGTTTCTGTTTCCTCATCCCAAGTACCCCCGTTTTTTTCACAACAGTCTTGAGTTTCTTTTCCCGTATGATCATAATTTGTTCCGATTTGACAAGTGGAGCATTCTTGTGTTTCTTCATTCCACATTCCTTCGCCATAAATATGCTCACAACATTCTTTACATGGCTCATTATCTGGGATCTTTATATGTCCATCACAACAAATTCCATTTACATATGTTCCCCCAACATTTGTACAACACAACGGTGTCACCTTACCTGTTTCATCATAGGGAAGCCCAGATTGACAAACAACAGAGCTCGTATCACATGTTTGCGTTTCTTCATTCCATGAACCTGTTCCATATATCCGCTCACAACACTCTTTACAAGGCTCATTTTCCGGTAATTTCCTTTCAGAAGTGGCATCACAGCAGTATCCTTCAAATAAAATGCCTCCGATTGCCGAACAACACTCCTCTGTCAAAACCCCCTCACTATTCACTGGCTGACCCGGAACACAGATGGGTACATCCGAACATTGATCATTATTTTCTCCGGCACAAGAAGAGACGCCTAAAGGACAACAGACACCGCCACACTCAATCTGATTTCCATTCTCACATGTTTTCTCACAATTTTCCAGAGCCGTTGATGTTTCTGTACATTGTCCGTCTTGACAAATTGCACATGCTGAGTTGCAATCCGAATCTTGTGTACACTGACATCCGATCGGTGCCGGAGATTTTTTCTCACAAATACCATCCTTATAGGTATAACACGCTGGGCAAGTTCCGTTCAATGACCCAAAAGGACCAAACCATAAAACCAGATCTCCACCCTCTAAAATCGCTTCTTCCTCATCATTAGAGGGCGAAACAGATCGACAAAATTCTTCGGCAACCTCCTTGTTATTTTGCAAAACCAGCGGATAATAGTTATTTCCCCTCGTATCCTTATAGGCAAAATCATATCCCAAATCTGCCGCAACTATTTTACGACAAACATTATAGGTTGCTCCTTTGATATGCGCTGTAAAGGCATCCGGCGTTTCAACATCTACAAAAACCTGCGCACCCATCGGTGTTGTAAACGATTCACTCCCTTCGTCAAATTGAACCGAACTGATAATCTTCCGAATAGGAACACGAACCGCCTCATAAGATCCCCCCGAAACAGTCTTATCCCCAAATTCTTCTAAAATAAAGCCTGTCCTGGCACCTGCAACCGCTTTCGCATATTGATCCAATGTCTCATTCTCTCGATACATTAACATCGCTTGATCATATCCCAATAACGCCGTTAATGTCACAACTCCTATGATAATCAAAACACCGATGATCTCAACCATCGATTTGCCTGATTCTAAACCGTTTAAATATTGCCTCATGTTTGGCTCCACCAAAAATACACTTATCTCTTTATAAATTATACAGATATTTTTCAAAAAAACAATATTTTTTTTTAAGTGTTAATTTTTAAGAAACATTTTTTTAAATCCCATCTGCTTTTCCCTATATTCATCTAAAGAAATAAATTGACCGTATAATCACACAACAACTAACAACTCATTTAATTTTAATAAATACAATAAAAAGAACATAAAAACTTGTTTTTTCTTTTAAAATGAGGTACACTCTTTCCTGTTAAGGAAACTTAACTATGATACTAAACGAAAAACGGAATAGATGTCTGTGGACTCGGGGGCGGTACCCGACACCTCCACCATATTAATGTAAACATAAAGGGGGTGAAACAGGATCGACACGCATGGTAAAGGTTTTCTCTTGTATCCGGCATGGTTCCACCGTTATCGGGCTAAAAAAAATAAATGCAAATGATAATTTTGCACCGGTTGCGAAAGCTGCCTAATTAGGTATAAGTAGCAACACCTAAATTCCTAAACAATATGTGCGTTTAGGTGGGGTTTCTCGGGGTCCCAGCAACAGAATCTCCGAGACTTTCCGGTATTAAGATATCTGTCTGTTTGAAAGATTCTTTATGAGAGGACCCAATGACACCAACCGACTATCAAAAACACCTGCAAGTAGGTCTTAGAGAAACAGCTCGATCTATTTTAAATGAAATAGCAAAAAACGGTCTGACAGATGATTCGCATCTTTTTATTACCTTTCAAACAAACCGTTCAGATGTCAACATTCCAGATTTTTTACAAAAAAAATATCCAACGGAAATAACTATTGTCTTACAATATCAATTTAAAAACCTGATCGTTTCCGACTCGTTTTTTTGTGTTGACCTATCTTTCGGGGGTATTTTTTACACCCTAAAAATTCCGTTCAATGCCCTGATCCGTCTTGTCGACCCGACAGCCGAGTTCGGATTATCATTAGAACCGACGGCTCCGACACAGCAAACTCCGACCGCCTCATCTGCGGGGGCCACAATCATCCCTTTTAATCAACTCAAAAAATAACAGTTCAACATCTAATGAAAAAAAAATCTTTTGTTATCATGGGACATGCCACAAGTATTTCTTTGGAAGAAGATTTTTGGGATCTTTTACATCAAATTTCAAAACTCAAAAAAATGTCTCTGACGGCTCTTATTACACAGATTGATCAACACAGAACAAACAACTTATCCAGTGCCGTTCGTGTCTATATTCTCAATGAAGTTCTGAACAATCCTTTTTTATTCAAAAACACAAATAAAAAATAGCCTACATTTTATGATAAGAAAACTCTTATAAAAAATAAATCAGCAAAAAACAACCCAACAAAATCCGGTACAGAGCAAAAACAGCAAAAGAAGCCGTCTTAAGCCATTTCATCAAAAACCAAACAGCCAACAACCCGAATACAGCCGAAAAAAGAATACCAATGTATATTTGTTCGCGTGCTTCCGGTATGGTTAATGTATGGTCATGATATCCGACCCAAAAAACATAGACAGCACCTAAAAAAATTGTCGGAATTGAAAGCAGCATCGAAAAACGAGCACTCTCAACCCTCGTAATTCCCAAAGCTCTGGCACAAGTCATTGTAATACCGGATCGACTTGTCCCCGGTATTAAAGCTAACGCCTGAGCCAAGCCGATTAAAAAGGCATCTCGAAGTTTCATTTGATGGAGTGTTTTTTGGCGGGGAGCATAACGATCTACCACCCACAAAAGAACACCGTAAAAAATAGATGTATATGCAATAATAATCGGGTTACGCAAGGTTGTTTCCACAAGATCATTTAAAAAATATCCAACTATACATGCCGGAATTGTTGCCACAATTAAATAAACTCCAAATCTTTGCTCAAATCCTTTACGCCAAAAACCAATGGCTAACGAATAAATATCTTTCCAGAAATAACTCAAAACAGCCAAAAGAGTCCCGACATGTAAGGCAACATCCATAGCAAGTGTTTGATCCGAAAACCCAAATTTTTCCGCTAAAATTAAATGTCCGGATGAACTAATCGGTAAAAATTCGGTTGCACTTTGAATAAATGCCAGTAAAAGGGTTGTATCCATATTTTTTATCCTTTAATTTTTATACGAGACACATCTGATCCAAATATCTAGTTTGTGTTTCTCCTTGTTATACTTTTTTTTCTCTGATTTTTCAAGAATCATCCGGATAAAAAAACAATTTGATGAGCTAAATCCGAAATAAGATCAATCTGCCCACTACGAATAGAATATTGATACAAAGCACTCTTACCCTGCTTAAAAGTTGAAAAGTAAAGAAAATCATCCAACACATCAAACGATAACGCCGTCACATCAAAAGCAATAAATTTTTGAGTATCTCCTGTTTTAATATTTAGTATTTCAATATAATCATCGTGTGTGAAAGCAATCATTTTTTTAGAAGAGCAAAAAGTCATTTTTGTTGCTTTGGGAGCTAATAAAGAAATGGAGTCTCCTTGCAAAACCTTTAATTCATAAAGAGCTGAAATAAAATAAAGTTCTTCGGTTTCATGATCAAAGGCGGGTGGAGTCAATGCCGCCTCTGATTTTTGTATCGGATGATATTTTGTTCGAGCTTTTTGAAAAACAATTAAATCACTTGTTCCACTTTTGTTCAATAAATCAGCCTTTAGTAAGGCTAATTTTGTCTTCGGTTTATTTAACAATGTCGGATAATAACAATATCCTCTTTCACTAAAAATAGGCGGATATATTTCGGCACAAAAATCAATTCGTTCCCAAATAATATCTGTTTTCTCTCCCCGAAAAGAAACACCCGTTAAAATTCGTCTATCCGATGAAAAAGTTGCGAATGCTGGAATTTGTTTAAGAAAGCTCAATCGCTTATCTTTCATAAGCGCCCATAACTTATTTTCTTCATCGATCAAAAAAAACCGATACGGTGATAAAATTGTAAATGACATTTGCAATCCCAACGAAAAGAGTATATATTAAAAATAAATTTTGTGCAACACCTCATTCTCGGAGATCTTAATGACACTGCAAGAACAATTTCAAGAACTTCAAATTTATTTAAACAGCCGTATTATCGGACAAAAAGACTTAATGCAAAAATTACTGGTTGCCTTATTATCCAACGGACATTTATTGGTTGAAGGAACTCCCGGTTTAGCTAAAACAAAAGCGGTCAAAACAATTTCCGATATGATTGATGCCCAATCTCATCGGATTCAATTTACACCGGATTTACTGCCGTCAGATATTACCGGCAGTGATGTTTATCGACCGGAGACGCACAGTTTCTTTTTTCAAAAAGGGCCTATTTTTCATAATTTGATTTTGGCAGATGAAATTAACAGAGCGCCGGCCAAAGTTCAATCTGCCTTGTTGGAAGCGATGGGAGAACGTCAAGTGACAATCGGAAATACTACTTATCAGTTGCCGGATCTTTTTATGGTTATGGCAACCCAAAACCCCATTGAACAAGAAGGAACTTATGTTTTACCAGAAGCCCAACTGGATCGTTTTTTATTATACGTTCGCATAAAATATCCTGATATTGACGCCGAGCGAAAAATATTAAAACTGGTCCAACAAGAAGAGCAACAAATTCCCGCACCTCAATTTAATAAATTAACTGAAAAAGATATTTTTGAAGCTCGAAAAGAAGTACTAAACACTTATATGTCTCCGGATTTAGAAGAATATCTTATTCAATTAGTCATCGCAACAAGACAAGCCGAGGTATACGATAAAGAATTAGCGAAAATGATTGCTTACGGAGTCAGTCCTCGCGGGACGATTTCTTTAGATATTTGCTCCAGAGCTCAAGCTTGGCTTAATAACCATGAATTTGTGATGGCTTCCGATGTTAAAGAAGTCGTCCATGATGTTTTAAGGCATCGTATTATCCCCTCATTTGAAGCCAAGACCGCACATATAACCAGCGATCAAATTATTGATCGTTTGCTTGAGTTGGTTCCTTTGCCTTAATGAAACGGGGGGGGGAACATAATCCGGCGTATGCCGACTCAAAAGAGCTGTGGTCTCTGAGACGCAGTATTCCGTTGCTGAGTCGAGTCTCTAAACGTGTTACTTCTTATCACGGTGCCGGAGAAATCAAATCTCCGTTTAAAACAAAAGGGCTTGATTTTCAAGAGGTGAGAGCCTATCAACCGGGGGATGATATTCGTCAAATTGATTGGCGAGTGACGGCGAAACATGGAAAACCATTTACAAAATTATATACCGAAGAGAAAGAACATTCTGTCTTTCTAGTGGTTGACATGCGATCTCGTATGAAATTTGCCTCACAAGGTCGATTTAAATCTGTTCTTGCCGCTCGAATAGCTTCTTTTTTAGCCTTTATGGCCGAATCTAAAAATGATAAAATTTCTTTTTTCATTCTAAAAAAAGACTCAATAGAAACCGGATCCTTATCTCCGGCAAATCAAATCATTCCTTTTTTCATCAATGCATTAGAGCAAGCGGAACAAACAGATCAGAACTTAAACAGCACCTATTCCGACTCCATTTCTCTGACAAACGGCATTATGGAAACACTCAAATACATTCGCAGGGGATCCTCTGTTTTTTTTATTAGTGATTTTCATGATTTTTCATCAACTGATGAAAATTTAATCACTCAACTTGCTTCTTCTCGCTTAGTGACCTTTATTCATATTTATGATCCATTAGAAAGCCATTTACCTAAAGATCGCTTACCAATCACCAATGGATTAGAAACACGATTTTTGGAAGCTGATCAAAATAAAATTCAATTGGAATTTCATAATTCTTTTTTACTTCAACTTCAAAAGATACAACAGGTTATACAAAAGGCAGATTTAGGATATATCCCTGTTTTAACACACGAAAACGACCTATTAAAAATAGCACATTTCTACAGAAAGGATCCTTAATCATGTCTTTTCAATATACAATGAATACACCAACTCAAAACCAAGATCTGATAGAAAATGTTATTTACTCGGCACCGGTTAATTTAACAAACCTGAAAGACATTGATTTAAACAATTTAAAGGATCTTGTTATGCCAACCCCACCTTCTGTTTTTCCCCTTGCATTCGGATGGTGGATTTTAATTATTATCCTACTTATTCTTGTCTGTTTTATTTGTTTTTTTATTTGTAAATATTATTTTTCATCCAAAACTTATGCGCTTTTAGAATTGAAAGATATTAAAAATCAAAATTTACCTGATTTTATATTTCTTCGAGAAATATCTAAACTTCTCAGACGTGTTTCTTTATTCCTATATCCCAAGCAAGGGGTCGGGAAATTATCCGAACAATCTTGGAGTGATTTTTTACATCAAAAAGCTCCTCATATTTTACCCAAACATGTCTCTGATTTAATTGCTTTTTCAACCTTAAAACCTGATCAAACAAAAATAACCGTGACAAAAAAAGATCTTTATGTTATGGTGAGAAAATGGATTATAAAAGTATTTAAGGATCAAAAACATGAATGCAAACACAAATGAAATTTTAGAAACAATCCGATTATTATCCGGAAAAACAGATTCATCCGCATATGCCGATCACACAACCACTGTTGTTCCGCCTCCCCCTCCGGTGATAAAAGAGACTATTCAATCTTCGGAAGAAGATATGGCGGGTCTATCGGTTTTAGCTTCCATAAATTACCAATCATTGAGCGGAAATCACAAGGATCGGGATTTTCTGATTCGACGTGTGATTCGAAACAAAAATGATTTGTATTTGGATGGTATGGCTATGGATATTCGAGCTCCTCGCTTAATCAAAGTCTCACATATCAGTCGTATTCATGATTTAGGATCGGGTCGTGTTTATGACAATCCGTTTCGATTTGTTCAAGAACGCTTGGGTGTTTCGGTCGCTGATGAAGTTTTACCGGAAAAAATGAGTGAATTCGGAAAGGCAATTGAGAGAACCGGTAATGAGATGACGGTTTTGATGTACTTGGTAGCTATTGATGGTGTCAGACGACCGGATGAACGCAAAAAAGTTTTTGATTACATCAAAAAACGGACAGAAGATCTTCACTATGATGATTCGGAATTAAATGATTATTTAATTTCATTGGCTCCCGATGATGAAAGCTTTTCAATGGCGCTTCAACGTCTTTTAACAAAGGATAAATCAGTTGTTCAAGAAGTTGTCGAAACAATGTTAGCCGTTATTTTAGCGGATGGAAAGGTTCATGATAAAGAACGAGCCTTTCTTGCCCGTATTATCGATTTACTGCGTGCCGACGGGTATGAATTTAATTTATCAATTTAGTGTTTTATGCTTGACTTTTTAAAATTTTTTTTCTATACTACATTCCTATGGTTTAATTTATTAGAATTCAAAGTGGTGATATTATGGCAAAGCCGACAACGATTGAAATCAAATTAGAAAATCCTGAAACAGGGACATTTTATGTTGAAAAAAAGAATCCGCGGACACATACGGAAAAAGTGAAACGCCGTAAATACGACAAAAAGATCAGAAAACACGCCCTGTTTGTAGAAAAGAAAATCAAATAGGATTTCTAGATACAATACAGAAAAGCACACGGGAATTAAGTGTGCTTTTTTTGTATTTTTATTCACAAAAAAACTCAAACGACTTCTCCCGTTATCTTATTTAAACAACAGATAAGATAAAGAAAATTTACTTTCGATCATCAGCGATAAAAAGAAGGTTATTGATCTAAAAAATGATATTTTTAAGCAAGCCATTCTTGCAAAACAGACAAATATTTAACAAGAACAAATCCACCGATCAGTAAAACGAAAAAAACAATAGATAACCACCCCAGATTTTTTTCAATATATTCTTTCATCGGTTTTCCATATTTCCACAAAAGCCATGCGATTAAGAAGAAGCGCATACCACGGGCAATAACGGAAGCAATCATAAAAACACCCAAATTGAGATGAGTCACCCCGCTGGCAATTGTGACGATTTTATAAGGAAACGGTGTTAATCCAGCCCCAAAAACAATCCACGCCCCCCATTCATTATACAAATTACAGAATTTTTGAAATTCTGCGGTATAATGATAAAAATTTAAAATAGCCAACCCAATCGAATCATATAAAAACCAACCAATGGCATACCCAAAAGCCCCACCTAAGACACTTGAAACGGTTGTATAAAAGGCGATTTTAAAAGCTTCCGTTCGACGAGCCAAAATAAGCGGAATTAAAAAAAGATCGGGAGGAATAGGAAAAAAGGAGCTTTCAATAAACGAGATAGCACATAAAGTGGGCAAGGCATACTTTCCCGAAACCAATTTCATACACCAATCATAAAGAGCTTTCATACTTTTATGCCACATCATTATTTCCTTTGACTTTTAGATAAATATTGTTTATTTTTATGAAATAGGATAATAACCCTTTTCGAAAGGAAACGCAATGAAAAATTTAGTACTGGCTCTCTTAATTGTCTGTGGACTAACAGCTTGTGGCATCGGAAATACGAATACGACGTATGAACGACAAGATATTGGCGCTCAAGGTCAGGTTGAAACAGGTATTATCGTAGATATGCTTTTAATACAAACAGCCGGTACAAGTGGTGTTGGCACTGTTGCAGGTGGAGTCGCCGGAGCAGCAGCCGGCTCTATGATCGGAGGAAATACGGCTATTAATATTATCGGTGGAGTCGGTGGTGCATTGTTAGGGGGTATGGCCGGTAATGCAACCGAAAAAGCCTTAACAAAAGACACGGCTTATGAATTTATTGTTGAAAAGCCAAACGGAACTATGATTTCTGTGGTACAAAGTAATGAAATGAATTTACGACCAGGAGATCGTGTCTATTTAACACGTGTTAATGGTCAGACGCGCATTCGATCCCGTGTTCGTACCTACTACTAAAAAATTCAATATCTTGTATTAAGATTAAAAAAAGAGGGATTTCCCTCTTTTTTTAATTGCAATAAAAAGTTATTTTATTTACCAAATAATACAGCAAAAAATTCGTTCAAGAAATTAAATAACTATGTTAAAGAAAATCACATCCAACTGCTTCAGAAACATTTTTAAATCCTTTTCGATGTAGTATCTTTGCTAGATCTCTATTCATTTTATAGATAACTCCGGGTCCACTAAATGTTAATGCGGAATGAATTTGAACCAATGAGGCCCCGGCAGCAATCTTTTTAAAGGCATCTTCTCCTGTAAAAACCCCCCCACTAGCAATAATCGGAAGTTTACCTTTACTAAATTGATAAAATTTACCGACTAAATCTGTCGAACGATCTTGAATCGGTAATCCAGACAACATACCGGTATATGGAATAGCTTTGCTTTTAAGAAAACCGGAATTTTTTGTCAAAGAAATAGGCCCTCCGACAATAACAGCATCCACCCCTGTTTCCATGAAAATTTGTGTCAACATAGGCACCTCTGCCGGTGTTAAATCCAGAGGAACTTTTACAACCAGTTTCGGAGATTTCAATGGAGCCGCAATCCCAATCATCTTTTTAATTCCCTTTAAAAGGGGAAGCATCATACTTTGATCAGAAATAAGAGAGCATAACTCTGTATTGGGATGTGAAAAGTTGAGCGTGATATAGTCACAATAAGGAGCCACTTTTTGAACCAAAAGTTCAAATTCTTCTAAATATGACATTTTCCGCCCCATTTTAATATTTTCTTCTTCACTGGAGGCCGTAGATGTAACATTAATTCCAACAACAGACGGCAAATGTCTTCGAGCGGCAAAGATAGGCAACATAACAGAAACACCCGGATTACGATATCCATCCGATTGAACCACGATTGCTTTAAAGCGATTAATCAAAAATGTCTTTTTTTCAGGCATTTCTTTTTCAAGAGTATAAGATCCAAACTCACCAAAACCAAATCCGATTTGGATTAACTCATCCAAAACATTTCCTCGTTTATCAATTCCTGCAGCTAAACCGATTGGAGATTTAAAAGAAAACCCCATAACAGAACTTGTTAAAACCGGATCTATATTTTTTACAACAGGAAAAGCTCCTCCTCTCAATCCAAAATACAACATTCGTGATGACCATTTAGGTTGAATTTTTTCTAGAATCCACCATATCATGACGAATAAAATATTATATAAACTAAATCGTTTAAATTGAGGAAAACCCATTACGATATCCTGTTTTAACTTTCTTCTTTATACGTTATCTTTAATTCTGTGATCCGATCCGGCATAATTTTTTGAAATAACGGATCAATCAAATGAAATGTCGTACCCTCTTGAATTGTTGATAATTCCGATTGAGCCTTTTGTGTCGGCCATAGCATCGGTAATGAAGCATCAAATAAAGAAAGCATTTTTTGAGCTGTTTCCGGCATAATCGGAGCACTTAGTACTGCATATAAACGAATTAGATTAAGGGCTGTATTTAAAATAGTTCCAGCATATTCTTTATTAACTTTAACAACTTTCCAAGGTTCTGTTTTAGCAATGTAGTTATTTCCGGATGTCCATATTTCCCGTAAAACGGACAAAGCTTTACGAAACTCTAAACGATCCATATATTCCGCATAAGATTTGATAAGAGAATCTATTTGGATATATAAATTTTTTTCTTCATCAGTCAATTCACCCATTTTCGGAACAACAGAACCAAAGTTATTAACGGTCATTTTTAAAACACGATTCACAAAATTACCTAAAACATCATTCAAATCTTTGTTAATTGTCGCAGCGAATTGATCAAAACTAAAATTAGAATCATCCGACTCAGGAGCATTAGCCATAAGCCAATACCGCCAATAATCTGCCGGAAATTCCTTTAATGCATCATCTAAAAAAATTCCACGGTGAGCTGATTTTGAAAATTTACCACCGGCAAAATTCAAATAATTCATTCCCTTTAAGAAACTTACTTCTGTCCATTTTTCGCCCGTACCACGAAGTGTTGCGGGGAAAGAAATCGTATGATACGGGATATTATCTTTTCCCATAAACTCTGTATGATATACATCGTCCGTATTAAGCCACCAATCTTCCCAATTCCGTTCATCCGGTTTTTCATCCGCCCATTGTTTGGTAATACCGATATAACCGATCGGGGCATCAAACCAAACATAAAAAACCTTATTTTCAAAACCTTCTTTCGGAACAGAAAATCCCCATTTTAAATCACGAGTAATTCCACGCTCCTTTAACCCCTCTTTCAACCATTTCTTAGCGATTGAGTAAGCAATATCAGGCCAAATTCCTTTTTTTGTTTCAATCCATTTTTCTAAGTCTTTTTCTAATTTGGGTAATTGTAAAAACAAATGTTTTGTTTCACGAATTTCTATACGATCACTACCGGACAGAACACTTCTGGGATGGATTAAATCAACTGGATCCAAAACCTTTGTACAATTTTCACATTGATCACCTTTTGCTCTTTCATAGCCACAAAAAGGACAAGTTCCCATTACATAGCTATCCGGTAAAAAACGATTATCATCCGGGGAGTAGACTTGTTTTGTTGTTTTTTCAACAATCAAACCATTTTTGTCTAATGCTTTAAAAATGCGATAGACTATTTCTTTATTTTGTTCGGAGCTTGTTCTTCCGAAATAATCAAACGAGAGATTAAATCCCTGATACATTTCAGCATGCAAATCGTGATATTTCTTACAATACGGTTCCAGCTCCATTCCTTCTTTGGCTGCTCCGACCTCAGAAGGCGTACCGTGTTCATCTGTTCCATCAATAAACAAAACCGTTTTACCTTGCTCTCTCAAATAGCGAGCATAAACATCAGCAGGTAAATGGCAACCAATTAAATGACCTAAATGTGGCAATCCGTTTACATAAGGCAACGCACTTGTAATTAAATATTTTCTCATTTTTTCCTTTTCCTCTCAATGTTTTGGTTAGTATACGTAAAAAAAATAAAAAGAGCAAGAATGATCTTACAAAGAGTTCTTGATTTTTATAAAAAAAAAGTATAAACTTGAACCAGTTTGATTTTCATAAATTAAGAAAGGAAATAAAATGGCTCGCGTCACAGTTGAAGATTGTATTCAAAAAGTCCCCAATCGATTTGATCTGGTTCTATTAGCCACCAGTCGTGCCAAAGCACTAAGCGCCGGAGCACCAATGACTTTAGATCGTGATAATGACAAAAATACGGTTATTGCTTTACGGGAAATCGAGGAAGAAACAATCAACCTTCAGGATGTTCGTGAAAACATGATTGCAGGATTGCAACGATATGCAAAACCCAAAGAATCAGAATTGGATTCTGAGGAAATTAAAGAAGTTGAAGCAGAGATCATGGGAGACAATCAATTATACAGTGATTCTGAGTTTGTTGAATCAGATTCTTTTCAAGTTGTTGATGATATCAACTCTTAATTAAATATTGGATTTATTGCCCATGATGCGTCAATATGAATTGGTCGAACGGGTAAAATCTTATGATCCGAATGCGGATGAAGAAGCGTTAAATCGTGCTTATGTATTTGCGATGAAAATGCATACAGCACAGTTGCGGGAATCGGGAGATCCTTATTTTTCACATCCTTTAGAAGTAGCAGCCATTTTAACACAATATCGTTTGGATGCTGCTACGATTATAGCCGCTCTTTTACATGATACAGTTGAAGATACACCCGCTTCTTATGCGGACGTAAAAGAATTATTCGGTGAGGATGTCGCCAACCTTGTGGAGGGGGTCACAAAACTTTCCAAGGTTCAAATTCATTCCGAAGCCTCTAAGCAGGCCGAAAACTTTCAGAAACTGGTTTTGGCGACCAGTGCGGATATCAGAGTTCTCTTGATTAAACTGGCGGATCGCCTTCATAATATGCGAACGCTTCATTTTTGCAAAAAACCGGAAAAGCGCCAGCGTATTGCTAAAGAAACGATGGAAATTTATGTACCGTTAGCTGAACGAATCGGTATGCAAAATTTAAAAGATGAACTAGAGGATTACGCATTTCAGACTTTACATTCGGAGGCTTATGAATCTATTTCCACGCGTCTTAGTTTTTTAAGTGAACAGGGACGTGAAGATGTTGAAAAAGTTATTTCAGAATTAAAAAAGGATCTTACAGAAAATCATATCGAAGGAGAAGTGACCGGTCGAGAAAAACGTCCTTATTCTATTTGGCGAAAAATGCAAAAACAAAACATTCCGTTTGAACAAGTTTGTGATATTATGGCTTTTCGTATTATTGTGAAAACGGTTGCGGATTGTTATCAGACATTAGGTGTTATTCATACAAAATATCCTATGATTCCGGGACGCTACAAAGACTATATTTCAACGCCAAAACCAAACGGTTATCGCTCATTACACACTGGGGTTATTGGTCCTTTGAATCGTCGAATTGAAGTACAAATCAGAACTCAAGAAATGCATGAGGTAGCTGAACTTGGCGTTGCCGCTCATTGGGAATACAAACAAGGAGTACACAAAGAGGGAAAACAATATCGTTGGCTTCGTGATTTATTGGATCTCATGCATCATTGTTCGGATCCCAATGATTTCTTGGAACATACCAAAATGGCTATGTATCAAGATCAAGTATTTTGTTTTTCACCTAAAGGAGATTTGATTACTCTGCCCAAAGGAGCTACACCCATTGATTTTGCATATGCCGTTCATTCTCGTGTCGGAGATACATGTGTCGGTGTTAAAATTAATGGAAAGATCAAACCTTTAAGAACGATCCTCCAAAACGGAGATCAAGTTGAGATATTAACGGCTAAAAATCAAACTCCCTCCGCAGAATGGGAACGAATTGTTGTGACGGCGAAAGCAAAAGCCAATATCAGACGATTTATTCGCACCCAACAACGAGAACGTTTCATTCAATTAGGTCGAGATATGTTTAATAACACGGTAAAAGAGTACGGTATTTCTTGGTCAGAGAAAGAATTACAACCCTTTTTATCTCAATACAAACAAGAGACTGTTGATGATTTATTGGCTGCTATTGGAGAAGGGTTAATTCCTTTTACGGAGATTTTTCATCTCATTCATCCGGAAAGCAAAACCGGTTTTCAAAAAGCATTTTCTCTTTTTAAACGCAATAAAAAGGAAAATATACCGGATAAAAAAATGCCGGTTACGGGACTTATTTCCGGTATTGCTCTTAATTTTGCAAAATGTTGTCATCCGGTTCCGGGAGATAAAATTGTAGGAATTGTGACAACTGGAAAAGGAGTAACAATTCATACACAAGATTGTCCGGTTTTACAACGCTTTTCTGACGAACCTGAACGCTGGTTGACAGTTTCTTGGAATAATGAGGTTATTCAAGATAAGACACTGCCGGTACGTATTAAAATCGTTTTAGAAGATCAACCAACCGCATTAACGGAATTACTATCTATTGTTTCAAAATATAACATTCCTGTTTCAAATTTGAACACTGTTAATCGCTCTAACGGGTGGTCTGAGATATTATTGGATATTGAGGTAAAAGACAGTGATCATTTGGATGTTCTTTTACAAGCCTTACGGGCCAACAAACGTGTTTCTTCCGTCTATCGGATTAAATCTTTTTAACACAGGAGTTTTTTATGTCCTATCAAATTATGGGAATAGGAACGGATATTATTCAAATTGAACGGATTGATCAATCTATTCGTCGTTTCAAAGATAAGTTTATTCATCGTGTTTTTACGAAAGAAGAAATAGAAGAAGCAGAAAAAATTTCTCACCCTTATTTAAAATCTGCATTTTATGCCAAAAGATATGCCGCGAAAGAAGCTCTCTCAAAAGCACTGGGAACCGGTATTGGAGAATATATTTCATTTAAAGAAATATGTATCCAACGCTTATCCTCCGGAGCACCAAACATTACACTGATAGGACAAAGTGCTGACTATCTTAAAAATAGGTTGAATAATAGACCTTATCGGTTTCATATATCTCTGAGTGATGATAAAATGGCTCTTGCTTTTATTGTTTTTGAGGTAGATATGCCGGAAAAATAAACCGCCAACCTCAATTAAACCCTAAAAAAAGAAAACTTAATCGATAGCCCAATGAGACAATAAATAAAATGATCAAAAAAATAAAAAAAGGATTTCTTTGTCTCATTCGAGTGAATCCTTCTGAATATTTTTAGATACCATATCTTGATTTTCCATAGAAGAAGCATCTGTAAGAAAAACATCCGAGTGAGGATAAGACGCAATAACACTCTTTGTTTTCTCCAAAAGAGCCTTTATCTCATCTCTGACACAAATAGCGTGGTGTAGATCATTTTTCAAATTTTGATGTTCTTTTCTTTCTTTTTCGGTTAATGAAATAATTTCTTTTTGTATTTTTTCAGAGGCTTGATAGAACTGTGTTATTAAAAGAGAGAGTTGGCGGTAGTTTTCTTTAATTCCTAAGAAACGATGTTCCAAAATAATTGCATAGACAATTCCGATACTTAAAAAAGAAATAACCAAAATATTTAAAAAAATTTCTAACGACATTGATAACTCCGCCTAATAAATATACATAAATATTTATTAATAAGTCGTTAGTAAAACATCTACGTTTCCGAGGATTGTGCAACTTGAATTTTAGTCTTTCGGCTTCGTCTTGAATTCTTACGAGTCCCCTCTTCTTTCGGCATATGATTTTCCTGAATTGTTAAAATAGGAATAGATAAATCCATATTTTGAATAGAAAGAGAAACATCATCTGAAGGATCCGATTTATCCGTTTCAGAGGAACAACTGATTGTGTCTGAATTTAATAGATTCGATTCCAACGAGAAATTTGGCAATTCATCCTCTTTTTCAATATTATCAGACTTTTGAACAGAGACGGATTGCTGATTTTGTTGTCCGGTAAAATTGGATGTATTTCGCCCTTGCTCATTAGCGATGGCAATATTTTGCAACCGAATATAATGATCTGCATACTGTAAGCAGGTTTCTGATAGAATTAAATCATTTTGAATAAGGGCATCTTTTGCAGCAGTTTGGTATTTTTCAAACAACTGAAGAGGGGTTCCATGTAATTTTCCACAAGGACCGGAACTTTCCAGAACCGTATTTCGCATAATCATGGAACGTGGACGATTATTATAACGTCCGTTAAAACGATTTTTTTGATTTTGTTTCATATATCCTCAAAAGTAAATGATTTTGATTAAAAAAAATAAAACAAAAAAAGCCGTCAAACTAATTTTGACGGCTCAATATAACAATAAATATCCTTTTTTGCAAGGAAAAAAGCAAAAAAACAAAAACTATTTACATCCCTGCATATAGGCACACGGTTGCACCGGAAGAGAAGATGGAACAATAACAGGTTTTTGTTGAATATAAGCCGGTTGTTGTTGCATATAAATAGGTTGTTGTTGAACAATTGTCGGTTGACGTCTAACAGTAACAGGTTGTTGCATAATAACCGGTTTTTTGACAATAACTGGCTGTTGAACAACAACCGGTTGTTGAACCGTAATTTCTCGTTGCACCGTCACGGGATATTGAACCGTCACAGGATACTGACGTGTAATCGGATACTGTACTTTAACCGGACGATTCATGAATTGAACGGAAGTAGAACCACATCCTGTTCCACAGCCTTGAAGAGATTGATTTGTTAAGACGGCATTCTGTGGCAAAACCATCATTTTATCCGGAGAAATTTGAACTGGTAAAGCGGGTGTTCTATTCGTAGGATAAGCAGATGAGACTTTAGGAGCAACAACCGGCATACTATTTGGAGCAGAAGGCATACCTATAGCCGAAACAACCTGAACATTTTGAGGTTGTTGAATGGGTTGAGCTTGTTGAGCTGGTAGAGATTGTGCCATCTGTATCGGATAAAAATTACCGGCTGTATAAGAAGAAGCAGCATATGTATTTTTATAAGTTGTTAAAGGCGCTTGTTGAATCTGAACATTTTCTTCAACTGTTTTTGATTGAGTTTGATTAGAACTTGTATAAGCCGCATCCGTCATAACCTGCGTTGAATTTTCTACAATTTCTTGAGAGGCTGATTGCGTCACACCCTCTTTAGGTTCTTTAGGTAATCCACTTGCATAAGACCAATCCATATAATTACTTTCAATGAATTGAGCATGTGCTACCGACATTCCTAAAAAGAGGGTAGAAAAAGCGACTAAAGAAAATGACAATTTATTCATAAGAACCTCCACAAAAATTAACACTTGGTTAACATTCTACGATGAAAAAACTCAAAAAGCAAGCACTATTCCGCAATTCCCAACAATTTTTTATAAGAATCCCGTAAAAATTCAGCTTCCGCCCGATCTGCCGGTGTCATTTTTCTTAATCGAATAATCTGACGCATTGTTTTGGTATCAAAACCGTTCCCTTTAGCTTCAGCATAAATTTCCCGAACATCTGCCCCTAATTCTTTACGTTCTTCTTCCAACCGTTCAATTCGCTCAATATAAGCCGCCAACTGACCTGCTTGAGACTCCTGTATTGGATTTTTCATCTCTTCACTCATGTTTTATTCCCTTCTCAACTTTAAGAAACTTTTTTGACAGCCAAAGCCACCGCTTTATTTAAATCGGACTCTGAACACAATCCCAGTGTAACCGGATTGCGCGGATGAATATTATGAATATTTTTGTGTGTTTTTTCACGAATGGAAACAATTGTTGACTTAGTCGTTCGCAGTAATTTAACAATTTGAGCATCCGAAATTTCCGGATGATGTTTAACAATCCAAGCGATTCCGTCCGGTCGATCAGCTCGTTTTGATTGAGAAACATATCGATTTCCTTTATTTAAAAGACGATCAATTTCGGGATGTTCAGAAAGTTTCAATAAGGCTTTCGGATCTTTTTCACATCGTTTAATTTCTTCTTCAGTTAATTGACCGTTTACAATCGGATTCAGCCCCATAATATGAGAAGCCACATCTCCATCAGCAATAGCTTGAATTTCTAACAAATGCATTCCGCAAAATTCTGCGATTTGAGCAAATGTTAACGTTGTATTTTCAACCAACCATACAGCTGTTGCTTTAGGCATTAAAGGAAGTGTCATTGTATAAACCTTTCATTAAAAATATATTTCTAAATAAGTTGCAATATACTTGATTTCTTTTAAAAAATCAAGAAAAAGATCTTTTTTTTAAAAAAAACCATCAAATCAAGTTTTTTATTTTTTTAAATTATTTTCAACCGTTTCAAAAAACAGAGGGATAGAAATCGGTTTAGAGATATAGGCATTGCATCCGGCAGCCAAAATACGCTCTTCATCTCCTTTCATGGCAAAAGCAGATACGGCAATAATGGTGGTATTTGCAATTTCGGGAGTTTGACGAATTAACTGAGTGACAGCAATACCGGAAATTTCAGGCATTTGAATATCCATTAAAATCAAATCCGGTTTTTCTTTTAAGGCGGTCTCTAATGCTTTTGTTCCTTCGGGACACTCAATAATTTGATGCCCTTTTGTCTGCAGCAAATCCGAAAACAAACGCATATTCATCTCATTATCTTCAACAATCAGTATTTTTGCCATAAAAAATTCTCCTTCTTGTTTATTGTGATCCAAAAATAAAAAAAATCAAGAAAAAAGACATAAAATAATAAAATTTTAAATAAAAAGGCAAAAAAAAATAATTGATTTTTTCAAAAAAATATGTACAATATTGGTGTTTTAAAAGATAAGGATTTCTGTATGAAAAGTGGTTTTTTCACCCCAAAATCTGTTTACAAAACTTCTGCTCTTTCCTGTATCTTTTTCTCACTCTTCTACTTTAAAAGGATCAATCATGACGTCTCACTTAGAATCTGATTTTGATGATACATCTCATCAAAAAAAATCATCACATAAAAAAAATCACTCATCAAATCACGGTTCTTCAAAAAAACCCACTGTTCCGATTGTCGGATTAACTCCAACACCGGAGGAAAGAGAAGAGGTCGCTTATTTTGATGATGATATCCATCCCCATTCTTCTCCTCGAACAACTCGGGAAGAACGTGAAAAAAAGCTTATTTTAAAAAGAAAAAGATCCGTAGATTGTGAAGAACTATTTTATCAACGTCTTGTTTCCAAATCAGCTCAAAAACAAAAACATATTGAAAAAATTTTAGAAGAAGAATATCAAAAACCAACCCCCAATCCAACTCTCATTAAGATATTGAAAAACAAGATTAAACAATATCAAAAAAATCAAGAAATGTATCAATTTTCACCCACCGAACTTCAACGGCAACTCACGCATGTTCAACTTCAAATTTGGCGTGGAAATGGTGATTCAGAGCAATTAAAACACCAAAAAAACAAAATTAAAAAGCGTCTTGATCAATCTGGTGCTTTTTCAAGACAGTTTCAAGAAACGTATGGGGTTTCTGCTCCGAGTTACGATCCCCAAATTTATAAGAATAATGATCCGTTAATTTCTATTCGACATAGGGGTAAAATATATTCTCTTACAAATCTTCCCCGTCGTCAAAATATCCAGTATCGAAATTCAATGTCGTTAGCTAATAAATCTCTCACTGACTTACCTTGTATGCTTCGGATGAACTTTGCATCCGATCAAACCATTTTTGATATATCCAATAATCCACTTCACTCTTTAAAGGGAGCTCCGGCTTATATTGCGGGTCATTTTTTTGCACGCCATCTACGATTAGATGATAAGAAAAAACTCAAATGGTTTCCTCTTTTTGTCGGAAAAAATGTTGATTTAACAGAAAATTTCAACATTTCAATTGACGATATTCCCGCTTATGCCACTATTAAAGGAAAAGTATTCATGAGCACTCCTCAAAATGAAGTTGTCTGTTATAAGCAAATTGGAAAAAAACAATGGATACAAATTCCCATGACAACGGAAACATACAAAACCATTATCCAACGACATACTCAAAAATACGCCAAACCCCAATTCCCTTTCAAAGAAAGAGGGCAAGAACGAGATTAAGATATTCATCACTCTTCTATCTAGAGAAATATCTCTTAAAAGTGTCATATAGATGCTAGGAAGTACTCTCTTCCTGTTGTCGTTTTTTTTCTCAAAATATACCCTTATTGATCAAATCTAAAAATTTTTGGGATTTTGCTCCTTCTTTACAAGCAGAATAAAATATGCTAAATAAGTAGGTGTGTACAAAATATAAATAATTAAAGAGTTTCGAATGGAAAACAACACACTTCCTATCCTTTCTGTTACGGAAATTTCTCTTTCGCTCAAAAGTTGTGTTGAGCAAATTTTTAGTAATATTCGTGTTCGGGGTGAAGTATCCGGTTTAAAAAAGGCAGCCTCCGGACATATTTATTTTTCTTTAAAGGATCAGGAATCTGTTCTATCAGCTGTTTGTTGGCGGGGTCGTGACCAAACAACGATTAGCTCTTTAGAAGAAGGATTGGAAATCATTTGTTCCGGTAAATTATCAACTTATCCGGGACGATCAAATTATCAAATGATTGTCGAAAAAGCCGAACCGGCAGGAATTGGAGCTCTTTTAAAACTTCTTAATGAAAGAAAAGAAAAATTAGAAAAAGAAGGTCTTTTCGATCTTTCTAAAAAAAAGAAAATCCCTTATTTACCCCAAACAATCGGTGTCATAACGAGTCCGACAGGAGCCGTGATCAGAGACATCATGCACCGATTATCAGATAGATTTCCGAGATCTGTTTTGCTGTGGCCCGTTCTAGTTCAAGGCGAAGGAGCGGCCGAACAAATTACACAGGCGATTCAAGGATTTAATTCAATTCCTGCTGAGGGTTTATCCACACCGACCGGTACAATTCCAAGACCGGATGTTTTGATTGTAGCACGTGGTGGGGGTAGTCTGGAAGACTTATGGTGTTTTAATGAAGAATGTGTTGTCAGGGCAACGGCAGCATCGAATATTCCTATTATTTCGGCAGTCGGACATGAAACGGATACAACCCTCATAGATTATGCAGCAGACTTACGAGCTCCCACTCCGACAGGAGCTGCCGAAAAAGCCGTCCCGGTTCGATCAGAACTGCTGACAACTCTTGCCTCTTTAAATACACGTCTTTTAGAAGGAATTTATCGGTATTTGAATGATAATAAAATTAAACTGGATGGATTAGGACGAGCTTTTCCCCATTTATCCGATTTAATCGAAATGTTTGTACAACGATTGGATGATCGATCGGAAAGATTAAAAATCAGTCTATCAACATATCAAAAAAATATTGAAAATCAATTAAATATGCTTTCAAAACTCCTTAATTCTTACTCTTATAACACCGTTTTAGAGCGAGGATTTTCTCTTGTGACGAATAAGAGTGGGCAGATTATCTCCTCAGCGGGCATGGCAAAGATCACCTCACCTTTATGCATTACGTTTTCGGATGGAAAAATTGATACGCTTCCGATCCAATCCGATTCAAGTAATCTTCCATTCAACCCCTCACCTACTTCCTCTTCAAAAAAGAAATCATCAGATAAAAAACAAATTTCTCCTCAAATGGATGATTTATTTTCTTTTAAAGGTAACAAATGAAGAAAGTAATTACAATGTATATACATTTTATTCGTTTACTTAAGAAACAATGTTATTACAATGTAATTACATTTTTTATATTATTTGCATTTTCACTTCTGTTTCATACATCCGGATATGCATTTGAACTTATCTCTCCGGTTCAAGAGGGAAGTTTGGTTTACGGAAAATTAGATGTTGGAGAAAGGATCCGTTATCAAGGAGAGGAAATTATTCCGACAACATATCGAGCATTTGTCTTTGCTTTACCACAAGATGCACCGGATCAGATTGAGCTTATTTTGACTCGTTCTGACGGAAGAGAAGAAAATCTTTCATTTAAAGTTCGAAGAAGGAAGTGGAATGAAGAATATATTTCCGGATTGCCCCCACAAAAAGTCAATCCCTCACCAGTAGATCAAGATCGGATTCGAGGAGAGAATCGACAAGTCGGGTTGGCCCGTTCAATTTTTTCAAGACACGCCTTTCCAGTCTGTTTTGAACCACCGGTTAAAGATTATAATCGAATTTCGAGTCATTTTGGATCAAGACGCATATTAAACGGTCAAAAAAAGGCCGGTCACAGTGGGACGGATTATGCAGCGCCAATTGGAACAAATGTTTACGCACCGGCGGTCGGAATAGTTCGTTTTGTTCACGATGACTTATTTTATACGGGAAAAACAATTTTGATTGATCATGGATATGGAATTTACAGCAGTTATTCTCATTTAAGTCAAATCAATGTCAAAAAAAATCAAAAAGTTGATACAAAAACACTTTTAGGGAAAGTGGGAACAACCGGTCGTTCAACAGGCCCCCATCTCCATTTTGTTCTATCCTGGAAAAACGTTCGAGTAGATCCGGAAGCTATGATACAACAACATCCCTGTGCTCAGAGAACACCTCAAAAAGGTATTTCTAAAGAAAATAATAAGTCAGAAAATAATTGATTTAAACTCAATTATGCATCGTGTATGATTTTTCATTAAAATCAGAAATGAATGTATATGATAGATAAATAAATTATTATGGGGCGCTCCTTTATGAGAGGGAATTCAACCCCAAACTTAATGAGTGTGCAATTTCTAAAAATGATACTCAAAGCAAGCTTAATAGTGCAGTGGAGCATATCATGAGCTCTCATACATAAATCATAATGGAGCCTTCATTTAAAATTTCAATATAAAAAATGAAAGAAAATAATAAAAACTTTTTATGTAAATATAAAATTTTAAAAATCACCCGAATAAATATAAAATCAATTTATATTCAATCATAAAAATAAAATATATATTTAGTGCCTTACAGACAACCCCCATTTTAATGGGGGTAGAATGCTCACGACGACGATGCTATAAGAAGGTATAGAAGTCGTACAAAGTCAACATAGTGTTTATCGTTTAAGTTACCACATAGTTTGGGTGTGTAAGTA
>CASECF010000062.1 GCA_949286245.1 uncultured Alphaproteobacteria bacterium | reverse complement strand
GGATGGGTATTTTGTCAGTACTGTTGGTATCAACGAGGCAGTGATACAACGTTACATTGAACACCAAGGGCGCGAAGATATGGGGCAAGCTTGGCTTGAACTAAAATGATACCACCGGCATTAGCCGGTGGAGTTTCATTGGAAAATAAGCAAAAAACTTTGGGATTTAAGAGAAATCAGCCTATTCAAAAAGGCTGGTGAATATTTTTGGGAGGCTATTTATTAACCTCAAGTTTTTAAAAATCGAAGTTAAAATTCCATTAAGTGACATTGACATCCTTAATCGTAAAAAAGTTTTTTATACATCGAGCCTTTGTATGTAGGTAACGCTTAAATATTTGCCAAAGACAACCTCCTGCCTTTGGGGCAAGAAGTTAAAAACGAGTTAGTAGGATTAAAATTTAAAAAAATCCAAAGACAACGATTTAATAACTACACGAAATTAGAAAAAAACTAACAGCTCATGGCGTCATTATATGGCTTTTAGAAAATAAAGTGGCGAAAATGGCAATTCTGTATCTTCAAATCAACCGAAAAACAAGATAAATCAATTAGATCAAGCCAATAATCGGAAATTTAAAAAAGCTTTTGAATGATAAAATTGATTCGTTGCCATCTATAGCTCATTTATTTACCTCATCAGCGGAGACATTGTCTTTGTCATGTAAATGACATTAGTTTAACTTTTAATTATTGGAGTTTTTTATGGACTTTTATGCAAAATATACATCACCGCTTGGTTATCAAACAGGAGAAAATGATATTGATCGTTATGGTGTTGACCATAGCGGATTTACAACGCGAGATGAAGTGGAATATCAATTAGCAAGACAAGAAAAAGAAAACCAACTCATCAAGAACGATAACACACAAGGGATAACCCAAAATGATCCGCAATACGGTACGTATTTTGGGGGAAAACCTGACAATAACGATGGTTTTAGGTTTTCAAACATTCATGATAATATTGAAAATATGAAGCAGGAAACTGAACTATTTTATGATTTGGAACGCGATAACAAAAATCAAAAGATATCATATAATAACCCTAATTGTTATATAACTTTTGATGGAAAACATTTAAATTTATTTAGCAACAATCAAAAGGTAAATAGTCTTGATGCTATGTCGGGACAATCAAAATACCAAGCAAAAAAATTTCAAAATGTTCCAAATAAAGGTCCTATTCCTGAAGGAACATATTATGCTAACCAAGATCAGCGGCAAACAATAAGTACTTGGGATACTCTTGTTGGAGCAATAACAGGGCTCTTAGGTATAAATAGAGGAAAATGGAAAGGTTCTTTACCCGCTTGGGGTATGCGACGAATTTGGCTAAAACCTGATTCAAATACATATACTTATGAACGAGACGGTTTCACTATCCACGGTGGCTTGATTAAAGGTTCTGCCGGATGTATTGATATTCCATGGCAAACAAATAAGTTAAGTGATTATATGGATAAATGTCAAGAATCCGTTCCTGTCTATGTTAGTTACCCTAATGATAATTGGTAAAATTATATTTAGAAAAGCAGGAATATTATCTTGCTTTTCTCTACTTTTTGTTGTAGGAGAGTTAGGGGTATATTGTAAGGTAAAAAATTGATTGAGAAAATAAAATACTGTATCCTTGAAACGAGTAGACTACTTTGGCAATTTAAGTGGTATATTGCTATATATCCGTTTATTTTTGTATCATTAATCCATGAATATTTTTATCCACCGGCTCAAGATAATCCGATATTTGGTTCAGATGCGATGTCATCTACTTGGAACTATGTAAATCAAGAGGTTTACATCGGAAGTCTCAAAAGTGAATTGGTTTTTTGGTTATGTTATTTTCTTTTAGGTACAAGCAATATGCGAAATCATCCGTTGCTGGCTAAATTTATTTTTTTATTGCCATTGGTATGGGGGATATTTGTCCTCATTATTGAATTGATAAAGTCTTTCTTCTAAATTTAAATATTCGGATATTTGAGAGATATTAATCCATTAACAGAAATAAGTATTCAAAAAACTTTACAATGCGAGATAAAGTGGAATATCAATTAGCAAGACAAGGAAAAGAAAACTAACTCATCAAGAACGATAACAAATAAGGGATAACCCAAAATGATCCGCAATACGGTACGCATTTTTTGGGAAAGTCTGATAATAACGACGGCTTTTTGTTTTCAAACATTCATGATAATAATGAAAAGCGGAATAAGAATCCGTTTGAGCATACGACAGATGCTTTGGGTCAAGGAAAGTGTTTGGAATAAAAACCAATACCAAACGCCGATGCCTAGGGCAAAGCAAAGTTATGGCTTTGAGAATACCCAACCTTTGCAAGCCAAACCCGTTTATGAAAATTCTAATCCCAGACACTACTCTACGGGAGAAATTCTTTGGGATGGTGTTAAAGATTTTACATCAACCATAATAGATGAAGCAATTTATCCTGCTACGACTGTCGGAGAATTTATTGCTGATGTAGTTATAGCTAAGGATTATTATGATCAAATGAATGAAACCGGTAAAAAATTAGTAAGTATCTATGGCTCAGGACAAGCTGCAAATATAGATAATTATTGTCATTCATTATTACAATGTCAGTTATCAAAAATCAGTCCGGACAGTCAACGTAATAGGATTTTGTTAGGGTATGCCAAAGAAGGTTGGGATTCTTTCAAAAAGATTTTGAATAATCAATCTCATCAATCTATCATTGAGGATAGCAAAAAAGATTTGCAAAATAATCTGTTAGGAAGCATGCTGGAGCAGAATAATTCGGATAAAAGTTGTTTAGAACTGTTAGATTATTTAAGAACTCCCAATATGCGCAAACAAAACATTTGATAGTAAAAATTGGTTATGGCAATAATTTTTTTACATCGTTGCCATAATTGAACAGGAGGTTTTATTGAAAAATTTCATAAAAAAAATAATATCTATTATCTTGATAGTACTAATACTACTAGGATGTATACTTATTGTTGCATTTGTAATGTGGGCATATTCAAGGTATGAGTTTATAGATACTTGTATTGCGGAAGGACATTCCAAATCGTGGTGCTTGAAAATATGGCAAGAGGTTGACGCTTTATAATTATTTTTTATTGACAAACGATAAAATGAACTAATAGGCAATAGATAAGCAACAAGAAAAGTTTAGAAGATGGGTTACAGAATACGCTTTCTTCTGAAAAAAGTCCCTCTATCCCGAATAATTTAGAAATCTAACACCTCTCAAAAAGATTGTCAACCTTGCGGTTTATCTCTCGATTCTCTCGGACCGCCTTCGGCGTCCACTCGCTTAGCTCGTGAGCAAACCCTCTTCTCGGGTTCTCATCCTTCCCCCACAACCAAAAAACCACCCTTTCCGGGGGTGTATATTGGAGCGGGTGAAGGGATTGCTCGGCGTTGCCGCGTCCTCGATTAGCTCGGACCGCCGTCGGCGTCGGCACGCTTGGGTCGG
>CASECF010000061.1 GCA_949286245.1 uncultured Alphaproteobacteria bacterium | reverse complement strand
AACAAGTCTTTTAACATCTCTCGCCTCCCAAACTGTTTCAAAAAAAGGATCCTTTTTTTGAAACAGATTTTTTATTAAAAAAGACTTGATTTTTCAGTATCCTTTGGTGTATAAAAAAAACGATCCTTTTTTTGCGACAGTGGAACAAATCGATAACCTATTGATTTTTAAATTTTTATTAAGTTATTTTTCATTAAAAAAATTTTAAATCTGCTTAAAATCAATCAAAAAAAATAATTCATATATCTCACCTATTTTCTATATAGAAAATAGGCATAGCTCATTTTGAGCTATGCCCGTCGCAACTAAAATAAGATTTCTTTTTTTACTCTGATAGCTTAAAAGAAGCCAATAATTCTGCCGACTTTTGAGCATTTCGAGGATTAATCATCGCATTTTTATTGTATCCGGCATCCACATGAATAATCTCTCCCGTAATTCCGGAAGCTAAATCACTGCACAAGAACATGCCGGCACCACCGACATCATCAATTGTCACATTACGAGATAAAGCAGAGTTATTTTCTGTCCAACCCAAAATTTGACGGAAATCACCGATTCCGGCAGCAGCCAATGTTCTGATCGGACCGGCGGAAATAGCATTTACTCGAATATTTTGATGTCCTAAATCAAAAGCAATAAAGTGAATCGATGCTTCCAAAGCAGCTTTAGCCACACCCATAACATTATAATTCGGTAAATAGCGCTCTGCTCCCAAATACGTTAATGTTAAACAAGCTCCACCATCTGGCATCAACTCCGAAGCCCGACGACAAACATCTGTGAAAGAATAACAAGAGATCAACATGGAATTACTGAAGTTCGCAGCAGATGTATCGACATAACGACCTTTTAATTCATTTTTATCCGAATAGGCAATCGCATGAACAACAAAATCCATCTTTCCCCACTTTTGCTTAATCGTTTCAAATGCAGCATCCATAGACTCTTTGTTCAACACATCACAGGGAATCATAATATCTGATCCAATTGACTCGGCCAATGGGCGAACACGCTTTTCTAAAGCTTCTCCTTGATATGTAAAGGCTAATTCAGCCCCTTGATCTGCCAATGCCTTGGCAATTCCCCAAGCAATTGAGTGATCATTTGCAACTCCCATAATAAGACCTTTTTTACCGGTCATAATTCCTTTAGACATAGTTTTTCCCTTCTCATAAATTAAAACCGACTTTGTTATAAATGAATTTTACCCAAAAATCAAATGACACTTTTGTGACAATCAAAAAAAACAGTTAAAATAAATAAAAAAAATATATTATAAAAACAAATAATTATAATGTTATACTCAGATCAAAATTACATATATTTATATGACACAAACATACAAACACATGCTGATTCATCTTTTCAAACACCTCTTTAAAGTACAAGCCAAAAGAAGAAAACCAGCAAAACCTATTTTCATTTATTTTTTATAAATTGGGATTTTAATTGTCCGCAAGCGGCCATAATATCTTCTCCGCGAGACTTACGAATAGGTGCAGCAAAATAATTGCTTTCCAAAATTTTAGCGAATTGATGAATGGCATTATTGGATGAAGGCTCAAAAGGAGCTCCTTCCCAGTAATGGAACGGAATCAAATTAAATTTAACCTCAAGGCCATCAACAAGGCGCATCAATTGTTCGGCGTGTTTCGGAGAATCATTAATTCCCTTTAACATAACGTATTCCATTGTAATAAAAGAACGCCGTTCACATCGCTTTTGATATTCCCGACAAGCCGTCATTAAAGCTTCGAGTGGAAATTTATGATTAATCGGCATAATTTGATCACGAATTTCATTGGTCGGTGCATGCAAACTAACTGCCAACTTAACCCCCAAATCTGCCAATTCCGGTATAACATCAGCCCTTCCGGCGGTTGAAACGGTAATACGGCGCTTTGAAATACCAATACCATCACCGTTCATTAAAATCTTTAAAGCTGTTTTTAAATTTTCAAAATTATATAATGGTTCTCCCATTCCCATGACCACAATATTAGAAAGATACCTTGTTTCATCCGTAGGAGTTGGCCATTCACCATAACTATCTCGAGCAGACATAAACTGTCCGACAATTTCTCCTGCTGTTAAATTACGGCTTAATTTTTGGGTCCCTGTGTGACAAAACCGACATCCTTGAGCACATCCCACTTGTGTTGAAATACAAACAGCTCCTCGATCAGCTTCGGGGATATACACACATTCAACCTGTTTTTGATCTTGAAACGACATCAGCCATTTCCTCGTCCCGTCAAGCGAATTTTGTTCTGTCACAATTCGAGGATGTGTCACTGTATATAGTTCATTCAAACGAGCCTGAAAAGTTTTTGCCAAAGAAGTCATTTTAAAGAAATCCGTTTCACCTTTATTATAAATCCACTGCCATAACTGCTTGGCTCGAAACGGCTTTTCACCCAAAGAAACAAGTTCTTTTTGCAACTCCTCAAAAGATAATCCGATCAGTTCTTTTTTCATTTATCTCGTCCGCAAGCTTCCTGAATGGCTCGATAAGCCCGACTAAACCCTTTAAGGGAAAATGTATCCGTGATTTTTGTTCCCCGTGCCGACTGACTGTTCAAAACGGCCTTACCGCCTAAACGCATGTCTGCAACCATTTTTTTATCATCTGCTTCTTCTTTCAACCAAGCAAATCCGCCGACTGGGATCATCGTCATTGTTTTTTTTCGATCCACCTTTAAAGTGGGCTTAGACCCCTTTCGAATCGTAAAGCCGGCTTCAAAACTAACCACATCAAATGTATTATGATGTGGTCTGTGTGTGACCGTCAAAAAAGAATCATCTCTTCTCGTATATTTTCCGACTGATTTAATAGGGGCAGAAGACATATAACAAGCCTTTCCCCCTTCTTCCTGAACCGAAAACGCATTCCAATCATCAAATTGTCCCAAAATAACGGGTTCTTCTCCGGCATAGACAGAAACAGATAGACCAAACAATCCCAAAAAAGATATAAAAACAAGTGTTTTACGCATATTTCTCTCCTTATTTTGACCTAGTGTACAAGAAAGTTTTTCAAAACGCAAGCCCAAAAAAAACTTGCGTTTTAGCCCTTTTTCCGTTATACTTCGCCCCATGACAGAGATAAAAGAAGAACATATTGAAAACATTAAAGAAACAAAATTGGCCGATGCTCTTTCCGAACGATATCTGGCCTATGCGATGTCAACTATTGTTGCTCGTTCTTTACCGGATGTTCGAGATGGATTAAAACCGGTTCACCGACGTCTTCTTTTTGCCATGCGTCAATTAAAATTAGATCCCAACACCGGTTTCAAAAAATGTGCTCGCGTGGTCGGAGACGTAATCGGCAAATACCATCCCCACGGAGATACGGCTGTTTATGATGCCATGGTACGATTAGCTCAAGATTTTTCCGTTCGATATCCGCTTGTCGACGGGCAAGGAAATTTTGGAAATATTGATGGCGATCGAGCTGCAGCCATGCGTTATACGGAGGCTCGCCTGACATCTGTCGCTCTAGCTCTTATGGAAGGACTGGACGACAACGCCGTTGATTTTGATAAAACATACGATGGCGAAGAGGAAGAACCTGTCGTTATGCCGGCTGCCTTTCCCAATTTATTGGCAAATGGCTCTTCCGGTATTGCTGTCGGCATGGCCACAAACATTCCGCCCCACAATGTGGGAGAGATATGTGATGCCCTCCTGTATTTAATCAAGCACCCCGAAACGGATGTTGAGAAACTACTCGATTTTGTTCAAGGTCCTGATTTTCCGACAGGAGGTGTTCTGGCCGAAACAAGAGAAAATATCATCAAAGCCTATACAACCGGTCGCGGCTCCATGAAAATCAGATCCAAGTGGGAAAAAGAAGAACTCTCGCACGGACAATATCAAATTGTCATTACCGAAATTCCCTATATGGTTCAAAAATCAGATCTCATCATGCGAATCGCTAAAATGTTGGCTGAGAAAAAGCTTCCCATGTTAGCGGATATCCGAGACGAATCTTCAGATCAAGTGAGAATCGTCTTAGAGCCGAAATCCAGAACGGTTTCTCCCGAGCAACTGATGGAACACTTGTTCAAAAATACAGAGCTGCAAATTAACTTTAATTTGAATATGAATGTATTGGATGCTGATCATACTCCTCGGGTCATGAATCTCAAAGAAGTTCTGATGGCATTCTTAAAACATCGTGATCAAGTTTTAATCAGAAGGTCTCGATATCGCCTCGATAAAATCGAGCATCGAATGGAGTTGTTGCAAGGATTTTTAATTGCCTATTTAAATCTGGATCGTGTCATTGAAATTATCCGAAACGAAGATGAACCTAAACCGATTATGATGAGTGAGTTTTCATTAACGGAAATTCAAGCAGAAGCAATCTTGAATATGCGTTTACGCTCTTTGAGACGATTGGAAGAAGCTCAAATCAAAAACGAGTTTGAATCTCTCGGTTTGGAAAAAGCCGGATTAGAAGCTCTTTTAATAGATGAACATCTGCGCTTCAACAAACTGTCCGAAGAAATCAATACGGTCAAAAAACAATTCGGTCAGAAAACAAAGCTGGGTGCTCGCCGAACACAAATTGCCGAAGCGCCTCAAGTTATTGATGTTCCCATTGAAGCGATGGTGGAAAAAGAACCCATTACCATTGTTCTATCCAAAAAGGGATGGATTCGTGCTTTAAAAGGAAATACAGAAATAACCGATTTAAAATTCAAAGAAGGAGATTCTCTTAAGTTTTCCCTTCCCGCTTATACAACGGACAATATTATGTTCTTTGCCTCCAACGGACGTTTTTATACCCTTTTGGGAGATAAGATACCGGGGGGACGAGGCTTTGGAGAACCACTCCGTCTTTCCATTGATTTGCCTGAGGACGCTGAAATTGTCTCTTTATTCTCATTCAAGCCCAATGAAAAATTACTTGTCGCTTCACAAAAAGGAAAGGGATTTTTGGTATCTTCTGCCGATATTATGCCACAAACACGTGCCGGAAAAATTATCCTCAACTTAGCAGACGATGACAAGGCATTATTTGTAAAACCGGTTATTGGGGATCACGTTGCCGTTATTGGAACAAACAGAAAGATGATCGTTTTCAAAACGGAAGAAATTCCCACAATGACTCGAGGCAGCGGTGTTATTTTACAAAGATATGCCGAAGCAAAACTTTCAGATGCCAAATTCTTCAATTTAGAGGATGGATTATCATTTCCCTCCGGAAACGGAACGAGAGTTGAAAGAAATATTGCTCTGTGGATCTCAAAACGAGCAACAATCGGCAAGATCCCGCCGGTTGGCTTCCCAAGAAGCAATAAGTTCTCGTAATTTGGAAACCCCGCCTCAAATATAGAGTTCTTCATATGTAATCACGACAAGGCTTTAGCAGCAATCTCCCCTAAAGGGGGTATTCATATTCTGCCGAATTTTATATGACTACTGACCGGTGACAGGTCATTTCAATTCATTGATAATTGCTCTATGCCAATTGATCTTGTTTAAGCTATCTGCAAATACATCTTGATTTTCAGTGTTTTTAGCAGTCGTATCTAAATAATACCCTTAATACAAATTGATCTGTTGCGATGCTTGACATTTTATATAATTCCCTCTCCCATATCATTGGAACTCCTTTTTTCTCTGGGAAAGCACAAAAACCCTGATATATACTAATTTTGAATAATCTCCCCACTAAAAATTATATGAGCGAGCCCCTTCTCCTCCTCATATTTCTATTTTTTTCTATTTCGATAAAATATTTTTCTTCTATACTTTAGCGCAAATACCATATGATATTTTCGGGTTTCACGTTTCTGTGGTTATTTTTCCATATCTGTTCTCCCAATTCTCTCGATCGGGAATAATCTCTTATGGGTTATTTGGTCTCTTAACAGACCACAAAATTTGAACCGATTAGGAGGGTTGCGAATAAATAATCCCAAATTTTTAATCGAAAAAGATACTTCCGCGTAAAATACGGATATAAACCTTTTTTATAATTACTCTCCAAATAGGTTATTTTGCGTCTTGGCAGACCGCAAAATTCTAACCTATTTGGAGTGTTTTGTCATCCTCGTCCCTATAAGCTTTACTGAACCATGCGTCTAACGCATGGTTTTCTAGACACATAAAAGAAACCTACCGGCTTAGCCGGTGGTTTTCGGTTTACAATGAAACTCCACCGGCTAATGCCGGTGGTATCATTTTAGTTCAAGCCAAGCTTGCCCCATATCTTCGCGCCCTTGGTGTTCAATGTAACGTTGTATCACTGCCTCGTTGATACCAACAGTACTGACAAAATACCCATCC
>CASECF010000060.1 GCA_949286245.1 uncultured Alphaproteobacteria bacterium | reverse complement strand
GACTTAAATGACCCGTTTACGGGTAGATAGTAACAAATTGCGTTTGGCAGAATTATGGGTACCCCGTTCAGGGGAAGCCAGTGGTAAAGGCTTATAGCCGCATATGAAGAACCCCGCGTTTTACGCGGGGGTATCTTTTTTTCTCTTTGGATGGAATTTTTGATCCCGATAACTCGTCTGCAATAGCGGTTGATTGGAGACCTCTTAAAAAAAACCTTGCAATCTTTTCAAAATTAACTTATTGTTAAGAGATAAGGAATAAGAAGAGGAAATCATGCGCGTATTATTAATCGAAGATGATAAGGCAAACAGCCAAAATATAGCCCTGATGCTCAAAAAAGAGGGAATGGTTGTCGATCCTTGCTATTTGGGTGAGGATGGATTGGAAATCGCCAAATTATATGATTATGATATCATTATTTTGGATCTTATGTTGCCGGATATGGATGGCTATGAAGTCTTGAAACACCTAAGAAATGCACATAACACAACACCTGTTTTGATATTGTCAGGCTTGTCAACACCGGATAAAAAAGTAAAAGGGCTGGGATACGGAGCTGATGACTATTTAACAAAGCCATTTGACAGAAGTGAATTGATCGCACGGGTTCAGGCTATTGTCAGAAGATCTAAGGGCCATGCTGATCCGATTGTAAAAACCGGAGGATTGGAAATTAACTTAAATACAAAGGTTGTCTCTTTGAATGGAAAAGTTGTTCATTTAACAGGAAAGGAGTATGCTCTCTTGGAACTATTGGCTCTTAGAAAGGGAACAACCATTAACAAAGAACAATTTTTAAATCATTTGTACGGTGGTATGGATGAGCCTGAAATGAAAATTATTGATGTTTTCTTGTGTAAAATTAGGCGTAAGTTGGAGAAATTATCCGGTGGAGAACAGTATATTCAAACAGTGTGGGGGCGTGGGTATATCTTAAAGGATACACAAGAGTTCCCTGTTTCAAAAAATAAATCGCTTTAATTATTTTTTAGTTGTTTTTATATTTCTTATTTTGTGAAAGATACTTATGCTCTCTTCTTGGATAAAAACAAGAATATTTTTGAGAAGGCGGTTTTTCTAATACTGTTGAAGATAAAAAAACATCTCCCCTTTTGGGGGAGATGTTCTCTTTGATTGGGATTTATTTAGAATACTGTTCTTAATCTTAATCCAATAATGTTTCCATGGACATCTGTCCGTTCTTTTGCGTTTCCGTCTAGAACGTATGAACCATAGACACTACCAACCCATTTTGGAGTTAAATAGTAGCCAACTTCCGCATTGACCGTGTATAAATTAAGTTTATATTCTTTATCATAATCATACCGTAAATTACCGTCCAAAGATAATTTATTGCAAATGAGCTTGTAAGCACCGACTTCCGCACCATATTTTAACTGATTATTTCCATCAGAACTTTGGAATACCGGAGCTTCGATATTAGCGGCGGCATAAGGCATTAACATACCCAAATCATATCCACCCTTGACTTGACCTTGGACATATTTATAGGTCCCATCATTTCCAAATGGAGTTCCGGCACCATTTGCTTTGTAAGAACGATCTGGACCAAAAGAAGATAAGTCGGATTGACCATATGCTGCACTTACTTGTAATTTGGCTTTGGAGTCAGATAACACATTGTAAGTTGTTCCGATTTTCCAATCAACATTCATATCATCTCTATCTGTTTGACTTCGGAATGTTTCTTTTGTCCAGGTGTTTGAAATAGAGCCATCCAATGACCAGTTATCTGTAAGTCCGAAACTCAAGTCTTCTTTTAAAGTTTGGAAATATCCTTTGGCAATACCTGTATCTCGGATGTTGAGGCTTTCCTTCCCATAATTGTAAGAGGTCGTTGAGGCAACTTGACCTTTTGCCGGAACATAAAAGGGATTTGTTAACTCCATAGCCATTGCGGATGAAGCAAAACTCATAACGCCCAATAACAAAAGTGTTTTTTTAAACATATTATTTCTCCTATTTTGTTTGTGGTAAGAAGACTTTCTTCTTGCCTTCTTTTACTTTAGACCAACATAAAAAAATATGCAAGTAAAATAAATTTTTAAAAAAATATTTTAAATCAATATGTTATAAATGTTTTACATTCAAAAAATATTTCAAGTTTGTTTCAAAATAGGAAAAAAATAAAAAAAACGATGTTTTTTGTTGAGAAATAGAAAAGGAAAATAGAAAAATAAATATCGTTTTGTTCAACGTTAAAATGATTGAGATTTCATTTGTTTGTTTTTTAGAGATAGCATTGTTCCTATCTTAATGGTTTTATATTGGAAATCACATTTCTTTAGAGAGGGGATGGTGTGGTTGTGGATCAGCTCTTTTATCCGATTTGTTGGTTTTATCTTTTGAGTGTTTGATCGTTAGGAGGTAATCTTATTAAAATGATTGACAGATAATGATTTTTTTGATATAATACCATCCACTTTTTAAATGAAAAAATATAAGGATATGATATGGGTTCAAAAATTATTGTTTTTGCCAATGAAAAGGGCGGAACAGGGAAATCTACATTAGCAATGCATGTGATTGTGGCTCTTTTACGTCAAGGGAAAAAGGTTGCATCGTTTGATTTAGACCCGCATCAGGGAACATTATCACACTATTTGAATAATCGAGAGAGCTTTTCAAAGCATATGGGGCTTCCGCTCCCCTCTCCGAAGCATACGTGTTGGTCAGATGATATTGCCTCCATTTATACAATCAAGGGGCAGGTTGAAAAGGCTTCTGTGGATTCTGATTATGTTGTTATTGATACGCCTGGATCTAAAAGTGATTTGGCCCAACAGGCAATGATTATGGCAGATACGTTGGTGACGCCTTTAAATGATAGCTTGGTTGATTTGGATGTTTTGGCGACTGTGGATACAAATTTAGTTAAAATAAAAGGCCCGTCACATTTTGCACAAACGGTTTGGTCAACCAGACAACAAAGAATGTTGGAGCGCAAACCGCCGATGAATTGGGTCGTTGTGAGAAACCGTCTTCTTTATACGAAAAGTAAAAATTCTCAAATGATGTCAGTTCTGCTGAATGCTCTTTCGAGACGAATTCACTTCAATTTGGTCGGGGGTATTTCGGATCGGGTTATCTACCGAGAGTTATTTCCAAAAGGACTCACGATGATGGATTTAAAGGAAAATGGATTGAATTTGCCATCCTCCGTGTCGGCCGGTACTGCGAAACAAGAAGTTTTAACTCTCTTGGAAAGTTTATAAAAAGATATTGTTTTATATTCTCATTTGTTAAAAAACAGGAAGAAAGTTTTTGCAGGGACAGATGTTTTTGTCTCTTTCACCTGCGTTTATTTGACATATAAAATAATCGTGAGAGTTTTTTCTTGCGGAATAAATGATTCGAAACAAAATAGAATATCGTTTTTAAAACTTGCCAACGGAGAGAACAAGTGGTATATAATGAGGGACAGTTTATCATGGAAGTGATTCTAAAATGGCATAGGGGGTTTTATGGATATTAAAGCAATTAAAACAGCACCTTTTCAAGATCAAATATTGGGAACGTCCGGTTTGCGTAAGAAAGTTTCGGTCGTTCGTCAGACGCATTATATTGAGAATTTTGTTCAATCTATTTTTGATTCCTTGGATGGATTTGAGGGAAAAACACTTGTTATCGGAGGGGATGGTCGATACTATAATTCTCAAGCGATTCAAATGATTATTAAAATTGCGGTTGCAAATCAATTTGGTCGCCTCATTATTGGACAAAACGGAATTTTATCAACCCCTGCCGCATCTCATTTAATCGTTAAAAAGCAGGCGTTCGGGGGTATTATTTTGTCAGCCAGCCATAATCCCGGAGGTGCTGACGGAGATTTTGGAATTAAATATGATATTGAAACGGGAGCCCCCGCTCCTCAAACATTGGCAGATGCCATTTCCGCTCGCACGAAAAACATTGATCGCTATTGGACGATTGATCTTCCGGAAATTGATTTATCTCGGCTCGGAGAACAGACGGTCGGATCAACGGTTATTGAGGTGATAGATTCCGTTTCGGATTATGCCTTGTATATGCAAGAAATTTTTGATTTTAATTTGATTCGATCCTTGTTCCGTCAGGGATTTACAATGACATTTGATTCGATGAACGCGGTGACGGGTCCTTATGCCAAATATATTTTTGAAACGTTATTGGGAGCCACTGAGGGATCTGTCATCCGTGCAACTCCATTGCCTGATTTTGGAGGTGTTCATCCGGAACCTAATTTAACATATAATAAGTCTTTGGTCGATTTTATGAAAAGTGATCAAGCGACGGATTTTGCTGCCGCATCTGACGGCGATGGTGATCGTTATATGATTTTAGGTCCTTCATTTTTTGTAAACCCATCTGATAGCTTGGCCATTTTGGCTTCTTATATGGATCAAATTCCTTTTTATGCCTCTTCTATGAGCGGTGTAGCTCGTTCGATGCCGACCTCTGCCGCTGTTGATATGGTTGCACGGCAAAAGGGATTCCCCGTATTTGAAACGCCAACGGGATGGAAGTTTTTCGGATCTTTATTAGGGGCCCGAAAAATAGCCTTATGCGGAGAAGAAAGTTTTGGGGCCGGATCCTCTCATTTGTATGAAAAAGACGGTATTTGGGCGGTTTTGTTCTGGTTGACGATTTTGGCAAAAACCGGTCTTTCCGTTCAACGGGTTAATGAAGAATTATGGCATGCTTACGGGCGTATTTATACATCAACGCATAGCTATGAGGATCTTGATTCCGCAAAGGCAAAACTTTTAATGGAACAATTGCGATCTTCTTTGCCGACTTTACCTCAAAAAGAGTATAACGGTTTTAAAATAAAAGAGGCGTTTGATTTCTCTTATACGGATCCCATAACGGGAGATGTTGCAGATAAACAAGGGGTTTGCTTGTTATTTGAAGATGGGTCTCGTATTGTTATGCGGTTGTCTGGAACGGGTAGTAGTGGTGCTACTTTGCGTGTCTACTATAATCGATTTATGGGAGATTCTAAAGACTTCTCAAGAGATGTCCAAGAGGTAATAGAACCTCTCGCCACCATATCAAAAGAAATCTCAGATTTGAAGGGGTTAACGGGAAGGGAATATCCAACCGTTATCACTTAAATCGAGAAACAGAGAGAAGGTAAGTCTCTTTGAAAAAGAGGAGTTTCTCCAATAGATTTTAAAATCAAGAAAGACTTATATGTGATTGTCGGATTTCTTTCTCCGGTGGTTGTGTTTTTGCTCCTCAGAAATGAACATAAAAAGAAAAGGAGAGATATCCCTTTTCTATTGCATTTTGATTTATTTCATTTTAAAATATTCCCAAAATGAAAGGATGCATTTCTTGAAACAAAAATTAGAGTGGCGATTTGTTAATAAATTGGGTCGTGTTGTTTTAAATTTCTTTAAAGCAACCGGTGAGTTGGGTTTGTTTACGATTGAGACTGTATATCACTGTGTGACCCCTCCCTTTTATGGGAAGGCTTTTTTGCGACAATTGGTTGAAATTGGTTTTTATTCCTTGCCTGTTGTGGCGTTGACAACACTCTTCTCGGGGATGGTAATTGCTCTTCAAACCTATTCCGGTTTTTCCAGTATCTCGGCAGAAGGGGCTGTTGCTATGGTTGTTTTAATTTCCGTAACACGAGAATTGGCTCCGGTTATGGCAGGACTTATGGTGGCCGGACGGATTGGGGCGGCGATGGCGGCGGAAATCGGCACAATGCGGGTGACGGAACAAATTGATGCGTTATCAACCCTCTCTACAAATCCATATAAATATTTAATTGCTCCGCGAATTATAGCCGGAATAGTCATGTTGCCTGTTTTGGTTTTGATCGGGGATATTATCGGAATTTGCGGTGGTTATATGATCGGTGTGTCAAAATTGGATTTTAATGCGACCACTTATTTAATGAATACCTGGGAATATTTAAAACCAATGGATATCATTTCCGGACTGGTCAAGGCATCTGTTTTTGGCTTCATTATTACGTTGATGGGATGTTATAACGGATTCCACTCCCAAGGGGGAGCTCAAGGTGTCGGACAAGCGACAACTAATGCGGTTGTTTCCGCCAGTATTTTAATTCTGATTTTCAATTATATTTTAACAGAAATTTTCTTTACCATATAAGGGTGAAACATGGCTCTTTTCCGTTTTAAACAAAAAGAACAAACTCCAAAAATAAAATTGGTTAATCTTCATAAGGCATTCGGTCGAAAAAAAGTTTTAAATGGTTTGAACCTAGAAATTTATCCGGGAGAATCTTTAGTTATTATCGGAGGATCCGGAACAGGTAAGTCGGTGACATTAAAGTGTATTTTGGGATTGTTATCACCTGATTCGGGATATATTGAAATAGATGGTCGTCGATTAGATCAATTGTCTTCGTCTGATCGGGCGGAAGCAATCGGTCAAATTGGAATGCTTTTTCAAAGCGGAGCCTTGTTCGATAGTTTAAGTGTTTGGGAAAATGTTGCTTTTTCATTGCTTCAAAATAAAAAAATAAAAAAAGACGAAGCTCGAAAAATCGCTGTTTCAAAATTGGCTCAGGTCGGATTAGGTCGCGATGTTGCTTCGGTATATCCGGCAGATTTGTCGGGCGGTATGAAAAAACGAGTCGGGTTAGCCAGAGCTATTGCGACAGATCCGAGCGTGATCTTTTTTGATGAACCGACAACCGGATTAGATCCTATCATGTCTGATGTTATTAATGAGTTGATTGTTTCGACGGTCAAAAATTTAGGAGCAACCGCATTAACAATTACCCATGATATGAATTCGGCTCGAAAAATTGCTGATCGAATCGCTATGTTATATGAGGGGAAAATTATTTGGATCGGTACCGTTAAAGAATTAGATAAAACAAAAAATCCATATGTGAGACAGTTTGTTGCCGGATCGGCACAAGGACCTATTAAAACAGAAATAAAGGCAAATCAATAATGATAAAAAAAACATCCAGATTTGTTTGCCAAAATTGTGGTGCCGTTCATTTGAGATGGGCCGGAAAATGTGATTCTTGCGGATCTTGGAATACAATTTTTGAGGAAGCCCTTCCCGAACGAGATATTAAGACGGCAACCGGAGGAGAAGGCGGACGAAAAATAGATTTTTCTGATTTAAGGGGAGCTCCCGAAATTATTTTTCGGTTGAAATCCAATATCTCGGAATTGGATCGTGTTTGTGGCGGTGGATTGGTTCCGGGGTCGGTTATTTTGGTAGGGGGGGATCCCGGAATTGGAAAATCAACACTCTTGCTTCAGGCGGTTTCTAAATTATCTCAGGGCGTTAATAAAAAAGGAACACCGACAAAATGTGTTTATATCTCCGGTGAAGAATCGGTTGATCAGGTTCGTTTGAGAGCTATGCGCTTGGGTTTGAGTGAATCTCCGGTCGAGTTGGCAAGTGTGATTAATGTTCGAGACATTGTCGCATCACTGGATGTTGACGAGAGCCCCGACGTGGTCGTCATCGATTCAATTCAAACAATGTTTTCAGATACGCTTGATTCGGCTCCCGGAACTGTCGGTCAGGTTCGAGCCGCCGGTCATGAATTGATTCGGTTGGCAAAACGGCGACATTTTGTTTTATTTTTAGTCGGTCACGTCACAAAAGAGGGAACTTTGGCCGGCCCTCGTGTTTTGGAGCATATGGTGGATACGGTTTTGTATTTTGAGGGGGATCGTGGGCATCATTTTCGTATTTTACGATCGGTAAAAAATAGATTTGGGGCGACGGATGAAATCGGTGTTTTTGAAATGGGAGAGAATGGCCTTGCCGAAGTCCCTAACCCATCAGCTCTTTTTTTGGCGGAACGACGGGGAAATGTGTCCGGCAGTTGTGTTTATGCGGGAATTGAAGGATCCCGTCCGATTTTGGTCGAGATTCAAGCATTGGTCGCTCCTCAAAGCGGCCCCAATTGTCGGCGTGCCGTTGTTGGGTGGGATGTTAATCGATTGAATATGTTGTTGGCGGTTTTGGAAGCCAGATGCGGGGTCGTTTTATCAAATAAAGATGTTTATTTAAATGTGGCGGGAGGACTTCGAATTACAGAGCCCGCTTGTGATATGGCCGTTGCTATGGCACTATTATCGGGATTATTACAAAAACCGGTTCCGGCAGATATGATTGTCTTTGGTGAAGTTGGTTTGTCCGGTGAAGTGAGAGCCGTTTCCCAACCGGATTTGCGTTTGAAAGAGGCGGAAAAGTTAGGATTTGAACGTGCGCTTGTTCCTCCCAGACATAAAAAGAAAAATCATTCTGTCGGTATGCGTGTGACAGAAGTCGGCCATTTAAAAACGTTGGTTGACTCGTTTCATTAAAAGGAGAAAGTATGGTTATTGGTTTAATTGATATATTAGTTCTGATTACGGTTGTTTTGTCTGTTTTATTTGCTTTATATCGAGGTCTTGTGCGAGAACTTTTAGGAATCTCTTCTTGGATTTTGGCCGGTTTCGCTGCTTTGTACAGTTATGCTCCCGTACAGCCGTTGATGGGCTATTTTATTGAGAATGAAAAAATAGCCGGTATTGTTGGGTCTTGTATCGTTGCCTTGATCGTTTTGGTTGTTATGACGATCTTAAATGCGCATATAACCGGTAAGTTGCGAAACAGCTCTTTGAGTGGATTAGATCGTATTTTAGGTTTTGTATTTGGTGTTTTAAGAGCCGGATTGTTGATCGCTCTTGTTTATATCGGCGCTTCTATGATTTTATCTGATCATCAATTAAAAAAATTAGAAGCTGAAAATGTTTCTATTCCGTATATTCAACAAATGGCTCACGCTGTCGAAAAAGTTATCCCCGAGGGGGTGAAAAAAGATTTAAAACCATATGAACAAGGAAAATTAAAAGATCATCAGGTCCAAAAAATCGGTAAAAAGATACAAAAAAATTTAAAAGAAGAAATTAAACAAAGTCCAATCAATTATAAAGAAGACGAACGAAAATCTTTAGATGACATGGTTAAACAGATCGTTGTTGAAGAAGGAGAACTGGATGACTGAACAACAAAAAGCTCGTCGATTGATTAAGGTTGCTCAAGATTTTTTAAAAGAAAGATACGAATTACAGGGACATCACATCATTGTTGCCGCTGCTCTTTTAACAAAATCGGGTCACATCTATAAAGGGTTGCATATCGGAACAACACAACCATCCGTTGCTACGTGTGCTGAAATTGCGACAATCGGAATTGCTTTGGCAAGTGAAAAAAATATGCAAATTGATATGATTGTCGCTGTTCGAGATCCGGAGGCCTATATTATTTCTCCTTGCGGAAAATGTCGAGAATATATCGCCGATTACGGACCGGATGCCCAAGTTATTGTCCCCCTTGAAGCCGATTCCGGATGGGAGATTGTGCCGATATCATCGCTTCTGCCTTTAAAATACAAAAAAAGAACTCAATCTGGTCAGATAGGAATTTGTGAATGCAAATCGTAATTGCCGCTATTGGAAAACTAAAAAAAAATGCGCCGGAATATGAATTGATTCAATCTTATCTTCAAAAAACAAAATGGTCGATCATTTTACGGGAAGCGGAAGAAAAAAAACAATTGTCGGTTCCTCAATTGAAGGAAGCCGAATCGGATCTGTTGCGTCATTTACTTCCAAATGATACTAAAAAGATTGTGCTGGATGAGACGGGCGAAACACTTTCTTCTCGAGAATTGGCTTCCTTTTTGAAAAAATGGGAGGATCAAGGTGTTCCGGCGGTTTCTTTTTTGATCGGCGGGGCGTTCGGGCATGCGGATTCTCTTAAAAAAGAAGCAGATTTAAAACTGTCTTTCGGCCGGATGACGCTCCCTCATATGTTGATGCGTGTCGTTTTGGCAGAACAAATTTATCGTGCCCGAACGATTCTTGATAATCATCCCTATCATAAAGACTGATTTTAAAAGAAAATTTTAAAATAATCATTGACAGGACAAGGGATAGTTGTTAAAACTGAAATGTCTTTATAAAAAAAAGGAGTGTAAAATGCATACCGTTTTATCCGTATTAACGATGCCTCTTAGTCGAAGATTTCTGAGTGTTCTTATGTTGTTCGCAATTGTTTTGGCTCTGAATATCCCGTATTTGAAAATGTTTTTTGATATTTTGATGCAAAGTTTTTCGAGTGGGGGGATATCGGATGAATGGGGTCTGATGACGAACCTGTATTACTCACAAAATAAGCTTTGGGTCGTTGTTGCTTATGTTTTACAGTGGTTGGCGGGTTTTATGACAAGTGTTTACAGCATTATGTCTCTTCGTCGTTTTTTAAACAAAAGAAGAGAGGGTGCTTCTTCTTTAAAAGCAAGAGAGATTTTCCCCGGACTGTTTTCAAAATCTGATTGGAAAGATTTTGTTCAAACATATTGCTCATTTGTTTTATTTTCTGTGTTGATGTTCTGGGGAATCGTTGTTCTTTTGATTATTTCCTTTTTCCCCGTGGTGTGGATTTATGAGGGGTTGGGTGTTTTGACTCGTTTCAGCTTTGAAATTTGTGTCATCTGTCAGGTTGTTTTTGTTTTATCTCTTGTTGTTTTTTCTATTCTTTATTTGCTATCAAGTAGCTATGTGTATATTACAAAAAATGACATGCTTGCTTTTTTCCGTATTCGCCAAAACCTTCAAGTGATCCGCAAAGGGGCTGTTAGACTGTTGTCCGGCTTTTTCTTCATTATTTTGGGTGTCTTGTTGATTGGGGCGTTATTAGGCTTGTTATTTTTTGGGGTTTCGTTGATGATGATTACTCCTGATCGTCTGTTATGGATTTACGGTGGAGCTTTTGTTGCTTTTTGTTTATTTGTTCTTCCGTATCTGTTTTTATTTATGATTGCCGCATTTGGAGAGCTTTATGCGTGGGTTGATCCGTTGATAGCTCCTCAGGATTATATTCACCCTCAAGAAAAAGAAGAAAAAATTGAGAGTGCTTTAATTCAAAAAGGTATTGAGGAAGAACATAAAGAGAGCGGAAGTAGTCAAACCGTATCTAAGAAAGCTCTTAAAACGAAGTCACTTTCTCAAAAATCGTTCAAAAAGCATTCTTCTCAAAGTGGAAAGAAAACGATTTCTTCTCAGAAGAAAAAGCAAAGAACTAAAAAAAATATTGCCTAAACTTATTCTTGAAAGAAATTGATTATAAGTTGAATGATGAGAACTCGAATGAGGTCTTGTATGACTTTATCGTTTCCCCGATGAATGTATTTTTTTAGATTGATCTGTGTGAAAGAATATGATGAGATCATGTTTGTAAAACAGAGATGAAATGGAATGAAAATATCATTTTCCAATGAGGAAAAGAATAAAAATTACAATAATCTAATTATTGCATAAAACCGATTGGGAAAATCACAAATAAAAAGGGTTTGATTCTCTTTATTGAGTCGCCCCCTTTATTATAAGAACCCTTAAAATAACCGATAACCTAAAACAGGTACTCAGATAAAATTCCTTTTTAAGGTATTTTACAGAGATTGTTTTAATCGTTGTTCTAATAAAACGAGTTCGGCCTCAAATTCCGGAGGTAATGTCTTCTCTTTTCGGAATGGTTCAAAAAAGAGTGATTGTGCCTGAACATCTTTTAGAGCCATATGAGCATCAATAGACATTAATTTTTGAAATTGTTTCTCCGTCATTTTTAATCCGTTCCAATTGAGGTCAGAATAAGAGGGCATCCAGCCTAAAGGAGATTCGGAGGATCTCGCTTGTCCGTTAACTCGTTTAACAATCCATTCTAATACCCTTAAATTCTCACCGAAGCCGGGCCACATAAAATGTCCCTTCTCATCTTTTCGAAACCAATTAACACGGAAAATAAGGGGCTTGTGTGTGACATGGGCTCCCAATTGAAGCCAGTGTGACCAGTAATCTCCCATATTATATCCACAAAACGGAAGCATCGCCATTGGGTCTCTTCGAATTTCTCCGGTAGTACCTTCTGCGGCAGCTGTTTTTTCCGATCCCATGGTGCTGGCCAGATAAACACCGTGTGCCCAGTTGAAAGCTTGATATACAAGAGGTGTATTTGTTGCTAATCGCCCTCCGAAAACAAAGGCTTCAACAGGAACACCTGCTGGATTTTCCCATTCTTTGTCAATAATGGGACATTGACTGGCTGGAGCCGTGAAGCGAGAGTTGGGATGTGCTGCCGGTGTTTCGGATTTTGGCGTCCAATCATTTCCTTGCCAATCAATTAAATGTGAAGGCGTATCCTCCGTCAGACCTTCCCACCAGACATCTCCGTCATCCGTTAATGCGACATTTGTAAAAATCGTATTGGCTCGACAGGCAGCCAAAGCATTATAGTTTGTTTTCTCAGAGGTTCCGGGGGCGACTCCAAAAAATCCGGCTTCCGGATTGATCGCATATAGACGCCCGTCTTTTCCGGGTTTAATCCATGCAATATCATCACCGATTGTTGAAACTTTCCAGTCTTTTAAGGCCTTTGGGGGAATGAGCATGGCCATATTTGTTTTTCCGCAGGCACTGGGAAAGGCAGCGGTCACATATGTTTTGAGATTTAATTTTTTATTTTCCAATCCAACAATCAGCATATGTTCCGCAAGCCATCCTTCTTCTTTGGCCATTGTGCTTGCGATACGAAGGGCTAAACATTTTTTCCCTAAAAGAGCATTACCGCCGTATCCACTACCGAATGAAATAATTTCTCGTGTTTCCGGAAAGTGCGTAATATAGGTATTTTCCGGATTACAAGGCCAAGAAACATCCGGTTCTCCTGATTTAAGAGGAGCTCCGACAGAATGTAAACATTTAACAAAATCACCATTTCCCAAAACTTTCCAAACAGCCTTTCCCATGCGTGTCATAATGCGCATATTGGCAACCACATAGGGAGAATCTGTTATTTCAATGCCGATACGGGCTATTTTCGATCCAAGTGGGCCCATTGAAAAAGGAATAACATATAGCGTCCGCCCTTTCATACATCCTTTTAACAAACCGGTTAGTTTCTTTTTCATCGCTTTCGGTTCTGCCCAGTTGTTCGTTGGACCGGCATCTTTTTCTTTTTGACAGCAGATAAAGGTGCGAGACTCGACCCGTGCCACATCTTTTGGATTGGATCTTGCTAAAAAGCTATTCGGTCGTTTTTGGGGATTTAAACGAATAAATGTCCCGTTTTGAACAAGTAAATTACAAATATTTTCATATTCTTGATCCGTTCCGTCACACCAAACAATTTGATCCGGTTGCGTGAGGTGGGATATTTCCTCAACCCATTGAATAACTTTTTGATTTTTTGTCGGTATATTTTGTTTTATTTGTTTTTTCATGGTCTCCTCCTTGTCTTTTCTAAGAATAAAAGTCCTCTTTGGGGTTGTCAATCTTATTTTTATCCGGCCTCCTTTTATTTTAAAAATATAAATGAATTTATGGTTGAAATTTCATTTGTTTGTTGCTAGCATAAAAATAAAAAAAAGAGGATCAAAATGAAATTTCAAAAAATAGCGTTAATCGGGATGCTTACTTGTTTGGTGACGGCTTGTGCTTCACAAGATGAGGGGGTGCCCGAATTGCAACCGGAATTATTATATCAAAGAGGGTATACGGCTTTTGAAGAAAAGAAATATGATGAAGCCACCAAATATTTCGATGAAGTTGAAATTCAGCATCCATATTCTATTTGGTCCGCACGTGCCCAAATTATGGCAGCTTATTCTTTTTATTTGCAAAATAAATATGATGAGGCTGTTTTGGCTTTAGATCGATTTATTCAGCTCCATCCAGGTAATCGAAATACCGCATATGCTTATTACTTAAAGGGTCTTTGTTATTATGAGCAAATGTCAGATGTGAGCAGAGAGCAAAAAATGACGGAAAATGCACTCAATACGTTTCAAGAATTATTGGCTCGTTTCCCAAACTCAATTTATGTGAATGACATTAATTCTAAATTGAAAGGAATAGAAATGCACTTGTCCGGTAAAGAGTTGGCAATCGGACGTTATTATCAAAAGAAACAAGAGTATATACCCGCTATTAATCGATTCCAAAATGTTGTTGTCAATTATCCGATCACCAATCAAACATCGGAGGCTTATTATCGGTTGGTGATGTGTTATACCGCTTTGGGAATGTCGGCACAAGCAGAGGAAATACGGTCTTTGTTGCAAAAGCAGTTTCCGGATAGTCAATGGACTTCAAAAGCTGTTCAATTAGTTCAAAAACAAAATAAAGGAAAATAAATGCTGATATCATTATCAATCCGAAATGTGGTTTTGATTGATAAATTAGATTTAACCCTTGAAAAGGGACTGGGCGTTTTTACGGGAGAAACGGGAGCCGGTAAATCTATTTTATTGGATTCTTTGTCATTGGTATTGGGAGCTCGGGCAGATACCGGTTTAATTCGGCATGGAGAGCCACAACTCTCCGTATCGGCTTCATTCAGATTGTCGTTGTCTCATCCTGCTCTGCTCATGTTGACGGAACAAGGGTTGGCATATGAGGAAAATGAATTGATCATTCGTCGGATTGTCTCCCGAGACGGACGAAGTAAGGCTTTTATCAATGATCAGCCGGTTAGCGTTGCTTTTTTGAAAACAATCGGTGAAACCCTGATTGAAATACATGGACAATTTGCTTCTCATAGCCTTTTAAATCCTACAACTCATTTAAATGTTCTAGATGAGTATGGCCAGTTGGGCCATTTGACGACTGCTTGTCGCAGAGCTTATAATATGTGGCAATATAAACATTCTGAACGAGAAGTCGCAGAACAGGCATTAATGATTTCGCAACACGAAGAAGCCTTTTTGAAGAGCAGTTTGGAAGCATTGTCGATTCTGAATCCTCAAAAGGGAGAAGAAGAAAAATTAACACAACAAAGAACTCGCTTGATGAATGCTGAAAAAATCATATCAGCATTGGATAATGCCTATCAAACGATCAATGATGAACAAGAGGGTGTTTTACATAAATTATCTCAAATAAGTCGCCATTTAGAAAAAGCAAATCAATTAACAGATGGCTATTTTGAGTCTTCTTTGGGAAGTATTTATGAAACGGCGGATATGTTGTCAGAGGCCGGAAATAAATTGGAAAAAGAATTAGAACAGTGGGATCATGCAGATGCGCTGCCAGCCATTGATGATCGCTTATTTGCTTTACGGGATGCGGCCCGCAAACATCAAACCACCATCGATGAATTACCGGATTTAATGAAGTCTATGCAAGATCAATTAAATCAGTTGGAAAAGGGGGAAGAAACCCTGATAGACCTTAAAAAAGAGGAACAAGAAGCTTGGGATGATTTGATAAGAATTGTTCAAGAACTGTCAGAAGCTCGTCAAAAGACCGCACTTTTATTGGATGAAAAAGTAAAAGCCGAATTGCCGGCTCTTAAGTTGGAGAAAGCTGTTTTCCATACTCAGGTACAAGATTTGCCTCAAGATCAAATTTCACCGATTGGTTTAAATCAGGTTGTTTTTACCGTTTCAACAAATCCGGGAATGCCTTTGGCTCCCCTTCATAAGATTGCTTCGGGAGGCGAATTAGCTCGGTTTATGCTGGCGTTGAAGGTTAATTTGGCTCAAGTGGAGCAGACATCGACATTGATATTCGATGAGGTAGATAGTGGTATCGGCGGTGCAACGGCTGCCGCAGTCGGGCAACGATTAAAACGATTAGCGGAGGAACAGCAAGTTTTGGTTGTGACACATTCGCCACAGGTGGCTGCTTATGGAACAAAACATTGGATGGTCACAAAATCTGAAAGTGATCGTGGAATGATAACTCTGGTGAAAGAACTCGATTATGAAGAACGCATTCGAGAAATAGCTCGAATGTTGTCCGGATCGCATGAAACACAGACGGCAACCGCCATGGCACGGGAATTGATGGAGAAGGCTAATGAAGGATTTGCTTGATCCGATACGAGAAGAGGCTCAAAAAGAATTAGAATTTTTGGCGCATCGAATTCGGGAGTTGGATATTGCCTATCATCAAAAAGATTCTCCGTTGGTGACGGATGCAGAGTACGATGCTCTTAAGCGGCGAAACGATGTTCTGGAAAAGTTGTATCCTGAGTTAATTCGAGATGATAGCCCCTCAAAACGGGTAGGTATGACGGCCGCAGATGATTTTTCAAAGGTAAAACATACCATTCCGATGCTTTCACTCGGTAACATTTTTACAAAAGAAGATATTTATACTTTTATGGAAAAAATAAGACGCTTTTTGGGACTGCCGGAGACAGAGGAAATTGAGATGGTGGCGGAACCTAAAATCGATGGCCTTTCTTTTTCGGCTGTTTATGAACAGGGCCTTTTTAAGGTAGGTGCCACACGGGGAGACGGTAGTATCGGTGAAGATATTACCGCCAATTTAAAAACCATTAAAGAATTTCCGCAAGATTTGAAAAAACAAGATGACAATGGGACGCTTTTTATTCCTGATTTAATTGACATTCGCGGTGAAGTTTATATGTCAAAACAAGATTTTTTTGATTTAAATAAAAGTCAGGAAGAAAAGGGAAGTCGTGTGTTCGCTAATCCACGAAATGCTGCAGCCGGATCTTTACGGCAACTAGATCCGCAAATTACAAAAACACGCCATTTGAGTTTGTTTGCTTATGCTTGCGGACAGGTTCATTCCGTTCATTGGGAAACACATTCTCAGTTTTTGGATTATTTGAAAAAATGGGGTTTTCCGGTTAATCCTGAAATTAAAATTTGCAAAACGACAGATGATTTGATTGCCTTTTATGAAAACATGATGGAAAAACGATCGTCTTTACCTTACGATATTGATGGGGTTGTTTATAAAGTAAACAGATTGGATTTGCAAAACCGTTTAGGATTTATTGCTCGATCTCCCAGATGGGCCATAGCCCATAAATTTCCGGCTGAACAAGCAATTACGAAACTGAATAGAATCCGGATACAAGTCGGAAGAACCGGAGCTTTAACGCCGGTTGCTGATTTGGAGCCGATTAATGTCGGTGGTGTTGTTGTCAGGCATGCGACACTTCACAATTCGGATGAAATTGAAAGAAAAGATATTCGAGAAGGTGATTTTGTCGTTATTCAAAGGGCCGGAGACGTGATACCACAAATTGTTAAAACACTTCCGGAAAAAAGATCGGCAGACAGTTGCTCCTTCGTTTTTCCAACAATATGCCCTGTTTGCGGGTCTCATGCTCGAAAAGAAGGAGAAGATGCCGTTATTTATTGTACGGGAGGACTTGTTTGTCCGGCTCAGGTTCAAGAGGGTTTAAAGCATTTCGTCTCTAAGGAAGCTCTGGATATTGAAGGATTGGGAGATAAAAACATCTCCTTATTGTTTGAATTGGGATGGGTTCGAAATGCTGTTGATTTATTTTATTTAGAAGAAAAACACGGATCGGAATTGATGGCCAGAGACGGTTGGGGTGTGAAGTCTGCACATAATTTATTTGCGGCCTTAAATCGTGTCAAAAAAGGCGTGCCGTTAGATAAGTTTATTTATGCATTGGGTATTCGGGAAGTCGGTGAGGTGACGGCACGATTGTTGGCTCAGAACTTTGTTTCATTCGAAAATTTAAGATCTCAAATGAGAATGGAAAATGCATTTGATATTTTGATGCATATAGAAGGAATTGGTCCTGTTATGGCTGAATATATCGCAGATTTTTTCTCTGAATCTCATAATGAAACGTTGTTGGACCAATTGGTTCAAATTATACGTATTGAGCCATATGAAAAAAAAGTAGGTCGGATAACGAAATTAACAGGAAAAACGATTCTTTTTACGGGTACTTTAAAAAATATGACACGCTCCGAAGCAAAAGCAAAAGCAATGAGCGCAGGAGCTAAAGTTGTTAGTAGTGTTTCTTCAAGGACCGATTATGTTGTCGCCGGATCCGATGCCGGCAGTAAATTGAGCATGGCTGAGCAATTGGGGCTGTCGATCATAACCGAGGATATTTTTAATCAAATGCTTGACGATGTTTAAAAAGATGTGATAAGATGAAGTGATGGGATAGAAGGTGAGGGAACAATGGAACAGTTTGATCAAAAACAAAAAGAACTTTTGGAAGAAGCCAAATGGCAGGAGGAACTTTTAGAACAACCTCACTCAGGAAAGCAGACAAATGCACAACAAAGTCAGCCTCAATCAGACTCTTCCGGTCGATCGGAGCCGGATTTGCTTAGTCAGATTGTTGCTGAAGAAGACAAGGAAGAAAAGCAGAAAAAACAAAAACATTCCTTATTTATCATGATTTTCGTTAAACTGATGCGTTTAACGTTTTATTTAGATGCCGTACGAAGAAAATACGAAAAAGTATTCTTGGTATTAAACGCTGTATATGCCGTTTTTATGGGAGTTCTTTATTTGGGTGGTATAACCGCCTTATGTGTCTTGTTATATAGCTATTCTCAATTTCCATATTATGTGGAAGCTTATTTTAGAGACAACAAAATTGAAGTTAAAAATTTGACGGTTGATAAGTATGATTTTTCAAAAATAGAATTGAAGAATTTAACGGATTCAAAAGGATCCTATCGAATTAAAAATGTTGTTATCCATTCAACTTTTTCGGATTTTTTGCAACGGCGAGTTAAAGTGGTTGTTTTGGATGGTGTCAAATTGACCGTTAAGGAAGGAAAGACAGATGTTGATTTAGGCCATTTGCCGGCCGTTTTAATGAATCTCAATCAAAACCGAATTGGACAAAGAGGGGTTAAGGTTGATTCTTTGGTCGTTTCAAATGCGGTTTTGGAAGTGAGTGGGCAATCCTATAAAATTCCTATTAATTTTTCTTTGACGGGCGTTTATGAAAACGGGGCCAATATCAGTATTCCGTTTTTTATCAAACAAGAAGATATAAATATTATGGGAACCGTTTCTGTTTCGGAACAACAAAAACAAAAAATTTGGACGGTAGATATACCGAGCGGGACCTTAACATTACCGAGACGATCTCCTGAAAATTTAACCGGAAAATTTACATTAAAAACAGAGGGGTTGCGCCTTGTGAGTATTGAAGGGAAGGCTTCTCTGTCTCTTGGTAAAAACTCAAAAAGTATCGGAATTAATTTGAGACGTGGAAAAAGTGATTTGTATACGGGAGATACTGTTTTTTCTTTTGTGAATTCGGATCCATATGATCGGACAAAAGAATTGAATTCCACCATTCGCCTTTCTTTTGACGGCCTGAAGATCAATTCTTTTACGAATTATGAAACGACCACACCTGTTCGGTTGACGGTTCAATCATTTCATACGGAGAATCTGTCTTTAACAAACTTGTCAGGAACTTTAAAGGGAAATATGTCCTGTGAAAAATTAAGCTGTCAATACCGTTTAAAAGAGCCTTCCACCATCTATATTCGTAATTCCAAAATGAATGTTGGATCAGATGTTATTCAATCAACGAATGATTATTCTCTTGTGTTATTGCCATCGGATAAAAATGCTCAAACGGTTTCTTGGAAAGGGGATCGAATCAATTTTAATTTAGCGATAAAACAGATGGATTTTAAAGGATATCGAACGTCACCGAACAATACAATTAATTTGGATATCAAAGATGCCTCTTTAGTTGGTCATTATAATCTCGGCAACCAAACAAGACGGGCTCGTTTAGATATTAAACAGTTTGATTATGAAACACCTTATCAAATTATTAAAAAAGCTCATTTGTCGGTACAAGATATTTTTGATTCAAATATGAGTTTTGCATTTGAATCACCCTCTATCTTCTTAAAAGAAAGTGAGCTTATTAAACAACCATTTAAATTGAGTATTAACAAAAATGGGTTTGATACGAAAGTGTTTGTTTCTGCCTATAACGATGTGTTCAGGGCTTCGTTTTCAGGGGCTTCCAATTTTCCCAAAAAAGAATTTTCGGGTAATGTTTTGATTGAACCGTTTGAAGTGAGAAGAATTTCACAGCGCCCCTTTGTCTTTTCCTCATTATTCCCCGAGGAAATTTCTAATGCTTCCGGTCGGATTTCGGCATTGGGAAATATTAGTTGGAAAGGAGGACGGCAGATTCAGGGGCCAATTTACATTTCGTTTGAAAATGTCGATTTTGATATGGCAAATGTTAGGGTGCGTCAACTCAACTCTGTTTTGGCCGCACAAACATTGTTCCCGTTTGTCACCTTGGGAAATCAACAAATTTTTGTAAAAACAGTGAAAGGACCCTTGCAACTACAAAATTTAGATGCCTCTGTTAAGTTCGATACCCAGTTGATGCGTCTCAATTCCTTTTCTGCGGAGATTGCCGGTGTCCCGTTGACAATCGATTCGGCTTTAATTCCATATAAATTGAGTTTAATGACGCTTTATTTAAGAAACAGTGATTTTAATTTGTCTCTTGTAAATCCCTACTTAAATATTCCGAATTTATCTTTTTCCGGAAAGGCGAGTTTACAAATACCTCTTGAATTGCGAAAAGATAAGATTTCTATCCAAAATGGAGAACTGAAGTTAAGTAATGTAAATGTTAAGTATACTGGTCAGAAGAAGGGTAATAAAAAGGATTTTTTTGAAGGGAATGGGTCATATCTCATTCGTTCGGGAACAGGTACTATTAATTCTGTTGGAAATTCTTCACAAACTGAGATTTTGATTTCGACCGAGGGACGTTTGATGCCAAGTAATGAAAAGAAAAATTTTCGTCAAACTCTCACAGAAGACTTGAATCTCTTTTTCAAACCGGTTGAGCCTGCCGATATTCCGGCGAGCATTGTCGAGAAACAAAGAATTATTTCTCCAATGCCGTAAACATGAGGAACCTTGTTTTTTAATTGATGGAAAAAGGATGAGATAGATTTTCAGAGGGAAATTAAAAAAGAGCTTGCAAAATAAATAAAAATTGTGTATAAGTAAAGGCCTATTTTAAGGAGAGATATCGAGTAGATATCTGTGGTGGAACAAAAATAAATTATGAGAGTTTAAAATGGCAGTACCAAAGAAGAAAACATCAAAATCAAAAAAGAATATGCGACGATCTCATTTGGCCTTAGGTTCGAATGCGTGTATCGAATGTCCGAAATGCGGTGAATTGGTTCGCCCGCACCATGTCTGTGAGGCATGTGGGACATATAACAAAAAAGAAATTATCGTGAAAGAAAAAAACGCAGAATAGAAGGGAAATCCTTTGAGCGATACCTTAACCATATCGATTGATGCCATGGGCGGAGATAATGCTCCGGAAGCGATCGTTGACGGAGTTAGTCGGGCAGCCTTGAGGAATCCGGATGTCTTTTTTTTGCTGTTCGGAGATGAAAAGCAGCTAGAGGAGTTGACAACCAAATATCAACTGGCTACGGATCGGTTTAAAATTCATCCGACGACTCAGGTGGTGAAGGGAGATGATAAGCCCTCTGTCGCTGTTCGTTCCGGTCGAGAGAGCAGTATGTGGAAGGCTATTATGTCAGTTCGGAACGGGTATGCTCATGCGGTTGTTTCTGCCGGTAATACCGGCGCCCTAATGGCTATGAGCAAAATTTGTTTGGGAACCTTGTCTGGAATTGATCGACCCGCCATAGCTGCTGTTTTGCCCTCTCTTCAGGGGCCGGTTGTTGCTTTGGATCTGGGGGCTAATGCTGAGTGTAATTCACAGAACTTAGTCGAATTTGCTGTTATGGGCCATGTTCTTTATCGTGTCTTGTTTAAAGTGGAAAGACCGTCTATCGGGCTTTTGAATATTGGTTCGGAAGAAACGAAGGGTCGAGATGAGATTCGAGAAGCATCAACGGTTTTAAAGGGATTTGGTGATAAAATTAACTTTAAGGGCTTTGTTGAAGGAAACGATATCGGACTCGGCGCTGCCCATGTTTTTGTGACAGACGGTTTTTCGGGAAATGTTGCTTTGAAAACAATTGAGGGAACCGCCAAATTTATTACCTCTTCACTGAAAGAGGCTGTGCGAGGCTCAATTATCTCTAAAATCGGCTTTTTGTTGGCGACTCCTGCATTGAAACAGCTCAAGAAAAAGATGGATCCACGTATTTATAACGGGGCTATGTTTTTGGGCCTGAACGGAATTTCTGTTAAAAGCCATGGCGGAGCAGATGCGTTTTCGTTCTCTTATGCGGTTGAATCCGCTATCCATATGACCAGAAACCATTTGTGCGATAAAATCAAGGAAGAATTACGCACCGTTATGGATGTGACGGATATTTTATCGGAAGAATTACATAAACAATAAAAGAAACGGGGTCTCATGATCAGATCAAAAATTCTCGGATTGGGCGGGTATTTGCCAGAAAAAAAGATGACAAACGCCGATTTGGAGCAAATGGTTGAGACGAGTGACGAGTGGATTCGGGAGCGTACCGGTATTCGAGAACGTCGAATCGCTGCTGATGAAGAACGAACTTCTGATTTAGCTTTTCGAGCAGCAAAAGAGGCATTGGAGAATGCAGGTCTTGATGGCAGTTCTTTAGATCTTTTGATTGTGGCAACGACAACTCCGGATGATACACTTCCGGCAACAGCAACGCGTGTTCAGTCCTTGTTGGGTATGAAGACGGGTTTTGCTTTTGATATTCAAGCCGTCTGTTCCGGATTTGTGTATGCTTTGTCCGTTGCGGATCAATTTATCAGAACGGGAACCGTTCGGCGAGCTCTTGTGATCGGTGCTGAAACATTATCTCGAATCGTGGATTGGACAGATCGAAACACTTGTGTTTTATTTGGTGATGGAGCCGGAGCGGTTGTCCTAGGAGCAGAGCAGGGATCGGGAGAGAAAACAGATACGGGGATTTTGAATATTGTCTTGCATTCAAACGGTGATTATCGCTCTTTGTTGCAATCGACGGGTGGAGTTTCGTCGACACAAAAAGTCGGATATATTCGGATGGAGGGGCGAGAGGTTTTTCGGCATGCCGTGCTCAATTTATCTGAGGTGGCAGGAGAGGTTATGCGAGAGACCGGTGTTTCTCCCGATGAAATTGATTTTTTGGTTCCGCACCAAGCGAATAGTCGGATTATTGAAGGAACAGCCAAAAAACTGGGTTTCTCGATGGATCGTGTGATCCTGACGTTACCGGAGCAGGGAAATACATCAGCGGCCTCTATTCCATTGGCACTCTATGAAGGGGTTTCTTCTCAAAAGATAAAAAGGGGTGATCTGGTTTTGATCGAGGCTATGGGTGGTGGTTTTACATGGGCCGGTGGTTTAATCAGATTCTAAAAACTACTTGCATATTTTGTATTTTTATGACATTCTAACAAAAAATTAAAAGATAAAGGACGAACAAAATGACACAAAAAACAATTACAAGAGCGGATATTGCCGAAGCAATTTATCATGAATTAGGGTTTTCCCACGCCGAATCTTTTAAATTGATTGAACAGATTTTGCAGAATATTATTTATGCAATGCAACAAGGGGAAACAGTAAAGATTTCAAAGTTTGCCAGTTTTATCCCGCATGCGAAAAAAGAGCGGGTGGGTCGCAATCCCAAGACGGGCGATAAGCATACGATTACGCCGAGAACAGTCGTTTCGTTTAAGGCTTCCAATACATTGAAAAGCGCATTAAAAAATGCTTCAAAGTAAAAGGAGAAGGAGTTTATGAAGGCAGAAAATGCCTATCGAACAATTACGGAAGTAGCGGATCTTTTACAGATCCCTGCTTCCGTTCTACGTTTTTGGGAGACTCAGTTTCATCAGATCAAACCGTTAAAAAGAATGGGACGCCGATATTATCAAGCTGAAGATGTTGTTTTATTGGCCAGAATTCGAGATTATCTCTATAAAGAAGGATATACGATTAAAGGGGTTCAAAAACGATTAAAAATGGAAGACCCCGATTCGCTTCAAGAAGAAGGAATAGCTTCTGTTTCAAATAAAGCCACAGATAAGTTGATTCAGGAATTGAATGACATTAAGACATATTTGTCTGATTATGTTTCCGATTAGAAAAAACGCCAATGAAAATTGGCGTTTTTTTGTATTTGAGAACTATTTCTTCTTCGTTCCACATCCGCATCCCGGCATATTGGCTCCCCTCCTTTCCGTATTTAGTCAACATAGTTTAAATAAGTTGGGAAAGAAGACTTGTCAAGAGAGATGGATTTTGATATGATGGGTTTATGTTTAAAAACGTTGTTTATTGTATCGGTATTGCTTTTTTATTAACGGGGTGTGCCTCCAAAAATCCGTTGACGGATATGCGATTTCAAACAATTGTTGCACCGCCTCATATTGTGTCATCGTGGTATAAAATTAAAAAGCCGGGGGAAACGTTGAAGGTTTATATTGAAGAAGACGGAACGCCGGACAATCCCAATCCCGTTTCGACGCGTGTTCGAGAGGTGGCGGCAGCGGATCCTTTTCCCAATGTGGTTTATTTGGCTCGTCCTTGTCAATATTTACAAACCGATAGTTGTACGACAGATTGTTGGACAGAGGGGCGATATAGTTCCGAAAATATTGGGAGTTTAGATCGAGCAATTATCTCACTCATGAAAAAAACACAGGCAGATCGTGTCATTTTAATCGGGGTTGGGGGGGGAGCTCAGGTGGCTGGTTTAATTGCAATTAAACATCCTGATCACATTCAAAAAATTGTGACGGTCGGTGGTATTTTAGACCAAGAAGAATGGGTGAAAAAGAAGGGAATATCCCCTTTAACGGGATCTTTAAATTTGGGTGATTTTAAGGAGACTTTTTTAAAATTACCCCAAATACATTTTATTGGTGAAAAAGATTCGGAAGCCTCTTTAGAAACGGCGGAGTCTTTCGGGATTGCCAAAGAAAATATTGTTGTGATTCCAAAGAAGAATCATGATAATTTACTTATGTCGGTTCAAGAAGACCTTTTTGAAATAGAGTAGAGAAAAAAATGTCAAAAAAAGTATGGATATTGGCAGATGATCGTATGGGAAACCTCAATCAATTAAGGGGGATTGCTGAGGCGTTGAATTGGCCAACCGAGGAAAAAGAAATCAGATATAATAAATGGATTCGATTACCAAATTTTTTGAGGGGATCGTCTTTAATCGGAATTGATTTAAAAAGCCAAATGCAATTACATGAACCGTGGCCGGATGTTGTTTTAAGTGCCGGTCGTCGTTCTTTTCCCGTGGCCTTATATATCAAAAAAAAGTCTCAGGGGAAAACAAAAGTTGTTCAAATAATGAATCCCGGAATGAGCGGTTTTAAAAAGGCAGATATCGTTGTTTTGCCGGAGCATGATTCATTTTATGATAATCGTGCTTTAAATGTTATGCGAGTTGTTGGTTCTCCGCACCGTGTGACGGTTGATCGCTTAAAACAAGAAAAAGAAAAATGGCGAACTGTTTTTGAAAAGTATCCCTCTTTGCGACTGTCTCTGATTGTCGGTGGTGCGACAAAAGATAAACCATTTACGGTTCAAATGGCGGAAGAGCTAGTGAAACAGGTTTTGGCTTTAAAACCACGGTCTGTCCTTGTGACAACTTCCAGACGAACGCCCCATGAAGTTGTGAAAATTTTATTACAGCGCTTGCCACATGATAAAACCTTCTTTTATCAATTTGGAGATTCGGGAGAAAATCCTTATTTCGGATTGTTGGCATGGGCTGATATGATTGTTGTGACGGGGGATTCTATTTCAATGTGTTCCGAGTGTTGTGCAACCGGCGTTCCTGTGTATGTTTTTGCCCCAGATGAGATGATGAGCGAAAAGCATAAAAGATTTCATCAATCTCTTTACAAAGGGGGATATGCGGTTCCGTTGGGAAGTGGTATTAAAGGAGAAGCAGAAGGTTATTTTAATCCCGCCATTGAAATCGCTGAAAAAATAAAAAGTCTTTTTAAGAAAAAATAAAGTCCTTAAAAACGACTCTTTTCAAGACAAGATATATCTTTCCCGATTTTCATATTGAGAGGCAGAGTAAATAGCTTTTGCGTTTATTTTCATCAAAAATCAAGATAAGAATATTTTAAAATAAAATATTTTAAAAATAGAGTGAACAAGGCCGATTTTTAAAATAAGTACTTTTAAAATCAAACATTTATATGGATCTTTTTTGTCGCAAAAAAAGGATCCTTTTTTTTATACCCGAAAGGATGGCAGAAAATCAAGCTTTTTTTGAGCTAAGAAGCGTTTCAAAAAAAGGATCGTTTTTTTGAAACACTTTTGGAGGGACGGAATGTTCAAAGAGTTGATTTTAAAGAGTAAAATCAGGGCTAAAATTAAAAACCTGAAAAAGACTGCTTCATCCGAATCGGGGCGTTCCATGGTGGAGATGTTGGGGGTTTTGGCAATTATGGGTGTTCTCTCAATCGGAGCAATCGCAGGATATCGATATGCGATGGATAGCTATAAAGCCAATGAGACAATCAATGAACTGACGCTTCGGGCGGTGAGTGTAGGCGAACAGGTGAGACAAAACAGAGGAACACTCACAATGGATGAATTCCCGGTGATAACAAGACAAGGCTATCCCGTGACGGCGTTTCGAGAACCGGATGATCCGAAACTGTTTGAGCTAGAAGTGACGCATGTGCCTGTGGGGGTGTGTCGCAAGATTTTAAAGATGGGGTGGAAACTCCCTGTTTTGATGAAAGCCAACGAGATTGTGTATGGGGGGAACGATCTGATCTGTGAACCGAGCGAGATGGATAACAGAGAAACGGCCACCATGGTGTTTTTGTTTGATGAGGACATGGATGAGACGGCACTGCCCAACTGGTATTGTGAGGAAGATTCGGATTGTAATGCTTGCCAACGGTGTCAAGAGAACATTTGTGTGTCCTCCTGCGAGGGGTATGAGCGGTGTGCTCAAGATACGGAGACGGGGGAACAGGTCTGTTGCCCCCAAGAGAGACGATCAGGCCCTTATTGTTGTGCCAAAGCCGTCAATGGCATGTGCTGTAATGAGAACGATCAGTGTTGCCCGTGGCATAAACCCCTGATTGGAAAAGATGGGAAATGTTATGCGTGTGACAATGAAGCAGGTGTTGATGTGACAGGCGTGGAAGAAAATTGCAGGGTGTGTGAGAATAGAGAATTGTGGGCAAGAACCTCTTTTAATATTCAATGTGTGATTCCATGTTCTGAAGGAACTCCACTTAGGCAAGACAATGGGGAATGTTATTCCTGCGATTATACTGAACCGATCATAATTTCGCATACAGCCAATTATTGTGAATCTATATGCCCTAATCGAGTAGCAAATGGATGGTTAAATAGATATTGTTCTATTCCATGCAGAGAGGGAACATTTACGGGAGGTGACGGGAAATGTTATTCTTGTAATGAAGAAAAAAACATCGATGTCACTCAAGTCACCCATGATGGTTGTGATCGATGTAATAATCGAACACAGGTCGGAAATTATTGTGTGTTAGATTGTCCCAAAGGGGAAATAAAAGGAGATGATGGGATTTGTTATCCCTGTGATTATAAGGCCTCGATTACAATTTATAATGCTGTTAATTATTGTAGCAATATTTGTCCTAATCGAGTAGTAAATGGATGGCACGATAGGCGGTGTTCACTTCCGTGCGGAGAGGGAACATTTACTGGGGCAGACGGTAAATGTTATGCGTGTGATGAAACAAAACCGATTAATATGGATGGTGTTTCTCATGATGGGTGTGAGCTCTGCCCTAATCGAATTTTATCTGGAAACTATTGTATTTTGAATTGTCCTACCGGAGAAATCAGAGGAAGTGATGGGAAGTGTTATTCTTGTGATCATTCTGATCCGATTACAATTTATAATGCTCTTAATTATTGTAGTAATATTTGTCCTAATCGAATTGCCAATGGATATCATAATCAACGGTGTTCCATCCCCTGTGAAGAAGGAACATTTACGGGAAATGATGGAAAGTGTTATTCGTGTGATGAAGAGAAAAATATTGATGTGAATAGTGTTTCTCATGAGGGGTGTGAACGGTGTCCCAATACAAGGAATTTATATAATCTCATGTGTGTTCCGAAATGTTCGGGAGATTTACCGCTTCGAGGATCGGATAACAAGTGCTATCCGTGTGATACGGAAACGAGGGTTCCGGTCACGAATATGACGGATGCGTGTTATGAGTGCACCGATCAACGAAAGTTGGATGGAAATTATTGCGTTTTAAAATAATCCTTGAAAAGATTCGTTCCTTTTGAGAGATTGATTTTGAGATGATTGCTTGATTTGTACTTTTCAATAGTCTGTTGTGGATTGTTTTGAAGATGAGCTAGAAAAACTTTTTAATCCCTATTTTAAATGTGTTTTGGCTGTGGTATTTTTGATCCTGAAACTGATAACTCGTGATCAGATCAAAGTTGTGTTTAAGATGTATGGATAATTTCCCCGAGACACTCGTTTGATTCATCAGTTCATTATCCGAAAAATCTCGCGCCGTTTCTATTTGAGCTGATATTTTATGGCCGGTATAAAGCCATCCAAACGCTGGTCCGATCATGCCTCCGAAATTATGAGGCATAATTCCACCCCCGTTAATCCCCGTGTTGAGAAAGGCGTAAATCGATTGCGTGGGTGTCAGACGAAAAGTGAGTCCGCTCCCGCCTGTGATTTCATAAACCAAACCGTCTTTTTGTGTTTTGGGGTTCCAAATTCGATGAATGCCGGTTTTAATTTGAAATGACGGAGGATGAAAAAGAGCATTCCATGGAGAGAGCGATGTAATTTTAACCAAATCCAAATCTTGAAAAACAAAACGACGTGTTCGATTTTTATAGCGAACCGTTGTGTTTAAAAAGTTAATCTCCGCTCCCGAAAGCAATCCCTCAACCGGATCCGTTAAGGAATGATAGGCCGGTCTTATGGAGATTTCTTCAAAAGTTTCACCGTTATGAGCGCCGGTCTCAACGGATATCGCTGATGAATCATGAGCCGTTAACGGTGAAGAACCGATCATTTTAGGCGATGTTGACACATATCCTAAATCTCTTCGCTCCTTTAAAAGAGAAAATGTTTGAGGACGATATTCCTTTAAGGAAATGTCTTGATTGATCCATTGGTATTGAATGTATTCGTAAGCTGTTTCCAAAACAAGGGCTTTTTCTTCCGTGGATAAATCGCTTTGAATCGGCTCCGGTTTTTCCAAGCGCTTTTTTAACAGTTGTCGTTGTGCCGAAGTCATTACATAATAGGCTTCTTGAATCCTTTTTTGACGAGACGGCCGATAAGTCGTATCTAAAATGAAATGATCTTGATTTGAAACAGCCTTAAGCGTGTCTAACGGAATGGCTTGTACCGGAAATTGATCTGCTAATTTTAATGAGGGTCTGACGGCATCTAAAACTTCCATCAGCAAATAGGAACAGTTTCGAGTGAAAAAATAATAACGAGCACGGGTATGACCAAGTTCCCAGAGGTGGGCCACCATCCATTCTTGTTCTGTTTGGGTTAAATTGAGTTTAAATTCCCAAATATCTCGATTTTCTATGTTGTTGTACATGTTGATGACGGCATAATAGGGTTTGACCGTAAATCCGCCCCAGTATCCGCCGGTGAGCCCCAAAACAGCAAACAAAATACCATTATCGTCCGGATTGATAAAGGCCCCGTAATTCATTCCGTGAGCAACCAATTGGGTTCGTCCTTCCGGAATATCAATTCTAAAAAGCGTATGTCCGAACAAAGAAGATGGGTTGTTCATGTAGGCGTCCGTATACAGGAGCGTGACGCCTGCCGGATTTAGATCTTTTTGAAATTGCTCATATTCAGGACAGGAGGGAAAATCTTTTTGAATAAGATCTCGCTGTTTTAAATAGGTATATCGAGCGGGAAATAAACATTGCTTGTCACGATTCGATCCTTCAAACAGTTGAATGGTCGCTTTCAGTTCCTGTTGCGGATCTGTTCTCCCCGATTCGGATAAAAAGAAATTATCTCCATCTATCGTACTGCGGAATCCTCCCGTTATTGTCGGTCGGTAATGGACCAATGCCAGCCAAAGCGGATCTGAACCAGCTTTTTTCTCTCTTGAAAAATGTGTTGAACCGGTGTCTTGATTTGATATATTCGGAGATTTATTTTCAAGTAAAACGGCGTGTCCGATTGTAATCCCCGTAAAAAAGAATAAAAAAAGGGTCATACAGAAAATATGTATAACCCTTTTTAATCTCATGACCCAAACCTTAGGCCGCTTGAATTTCTAATAAGTCTAATAATTTTGTCGCAACGGCGATCACTTGAACATTCTCGTTCGGAAACAGCTCATTGAAGTGCTCTTGTGATACGGCGGCAACCTGTTCTTCCGGAACATTTAAAATGCCGGCAATGGTTGTCAACGTCTCACCGCTTCCGCGAGAAGCGTCAAAAGCATATTGATCCATATTGTTCTCTAAAAACGCAAAGAACATTTTTTGAGTGCCTCCCGTAATACGACCGTTCGGATCACATCCTGATGTTCCGGATGAAATACCAAATGTTTGGTTTCCAAAGATACCGTTTGTTGTAACAGCCAATACCTGCGGAATGGCACCGGATTGACCGCGCCATGCCATACTGCCCAATCCGCAACCCGTACTATCATGAGCGGAAGCCATGTGAGACATCCCGATAACAGCTAAAACAGCAACCGAAGTGAAAATAAGTTTTTTCATTGTCTATCCTTTCTTTCTAAATAGCATAGACCATCGTACAGGGATCTTTTTAGAAAATCAAGAGTGTTTTTGAATAATGCCGGCCATATATGTGTATTTTACGAGTATATGATAAAATGAGGGTTCCCACAGCAAAGGATGAAAAATATTTTTGAGATTATATTTTCATTCGGTCTCAATATAAGTTTTTATCTTAACGAGCCGGTGGAATAATATCAATTAATGTCAGTCGATTTTTGTCTTTCTCAATAATTGTAAATGTAAAACCGTTAATGACAAAAGATTGACCGACTGACGGAATGCGTTCTGTTTCATACATGATGTATCCGGCCAAGGTGGCAGCATTCTCATCCGGTAATTCCCATTTGAAATGACGATTGATATCTCGAATGGTCGCAGATCCTTCTAAGCGAAAAGCACCGGAGTCGGTTTTATGAATCTGTAAAGTTGATTCTTCCGGCAAGTCGTTTTCATCCGAAATATCACCGACAATTTCTTCTAAAACGTCTTCCAATGTCACAAGACCTTCCAATACACCATATTCATCTACAACCAATGCAAAATGTTCTCGTCTCTTTTTAAAAGCATGCAATTGATCCAAAAGAGATCGCGTATTGAGAACAAACCATGGTCTGGAAGTATAATCTTGAATATGAATGTTTTTATATCCCTTGTAGTAAGTGTTCATGACTTTTAAAAGAGCTTTGGAATGCAAAATACCAATAATATTATCCCTCTTCCCTCGCCATAAAGGAATACGACTAAACGGACTTCGGGAGACAAAATCAAATATATCCGAAAGAGGTAAATCGGCGTTCAGAGAAATGATTTGACTTCGGTGAAGCATAATATCTTCAACCGTCACATCTCCTAAATCCAAAACACTTTTAAGCATGCCGCTTTCCTGAGATATGTCCGAATCATCCGTTTGTAAATCCAATGCCCCTCGAATTTCCGCTTTTATTTCATCGGCAGAGGTTTTCCCTTGATCTGTTTTGGGTAAAAGTTTCATGATTTGACGGGATAGTAAGTTTAATAAATTAACAATCGGCGTCATAACCACAACAAAAATAGATAGAAATGGTGCCGCTGATATGGCAAACGGAAATGCGTTGTTGATGGCATATGTCTTTGGTAATATTTCCGAAAAAACTAAAACGACGGTACTCACAACAAAAGTGGAAATTAAAACACCGTAATGATCTCCAAAAATTTCTATCAACATACTTGTCGATAATGCCGTTATAGCAATATTAACCACATTATTTCCCAATAAAAGAGAGCCCAACAATCGTGCTGAATCATTTTTGAGGAGATTGAGCTGATGTGCTCGTGTATTCCCTTGTTTGGCCTGTTCATGTAAAAGCGGTTTTGAAACGGCTGTGACAGCTGTTTCCGTTCCGGAAAAGAAAAACGATAATCCCAACAGACAAAGAAGAATGATATATTCTGTCATTTAAAACTTAATTTGCCCTCTTTTTAGGGGAAGATGATTTATAAAATTTACATCGTTTGTTTGTTGCCCGATTCGATGAAGCACTTGGCTTTGTTGGTATTGGTTTAATTACCTGCCTTCTTTCCAACTCCTTTAAAACACGATTAGCTGTTTTAAAGGGCGGCTCGTTAAATGATTCAACCGTAATGTCCGCTTCTGCATAAACCGGATATCGTTCTCGAACAAGACGTTCGATGGCTCGTTGGTTGTCTGCAGCCGGAACAAATGGTCTGTGCGTGCGTCCCTGCGTCCTTTTTGATATAATCTCCGTTTCTGCTTTGAGCCAGATGGATATGGCTGATCTTGAGGCTACTTCTCTCGTTTTTTCCGATAAAAATGCCCCGCCACCGGAGGATAAGACGCAAGGCTTTCCGGATAAAAGACGGGCCATGATTTTTTCTTCTCCTGTTCGAAACTCTTCCTCCCCGTACCGAGCGAATAAATCCGAAATAGTAAAACCCGTAATCCGTTCAATTTCCTTGTCACTATCAATGAAAGGTAAGTTCAGACGCTTCGATAAAATCCGACCCAAACTGGTCTTCCCGACTCCCATCATGCCGACAAGCAAAATAATCTTTGGTTCCAATAACCGTTGTTTCATGTTCTGTTCTTGACAAATAACCAATAAAATTGTACACTCCTCGCATCATACCAATTTTTAAGACTTTTGTCCAGTGAAGGATCAAAAAAATGCGTAACAGAGAAGAAAAAAAACATTACTTTATTAAATTTTTGTTTGTTTTGGTTGTCATCTTCCTTGCCGTTGTCGGTTTTATGGATTTTAATCCCCATGTTCAACAAATTGAAAAATCCGTTCCAATTAAAACCAATTCCTGATTTTTTGAAAAGGATTTGTTTGTGCCTTACCCTTCTTTTGGCTGAAAATGTTTCGGCAACTGAGGTGGTAATTGAAACACTCCCAAAACTCTCTTTCAATATGGTGGGAATAGAAGCAACGAGGGATCCTCGTTTGTTTGATCAGTCGGATCCAAAAGTCATCCAAAACTTGATACAAAAGATAGGTTCAAAAAGCTTTTCACCCGCACTTTTAAGGACAGTACGTCATATGTTGATTCTGGATATGGGAGGAACAAACTTTGGAAATCAGGTCTTTCAACAGGATTCTTTTTTGCAAACGAGATTGAATGCTCTTTTGGAGTTAGGGTTGTTTGAAGAGGCCGTTGCATTGACCGAAAAAATCCCCGTTTCTCAAATGAATGATTCTGTTTTTCAACTGGCCGTTCGAGCTCTTTTGTTGAAGGGGGACACAAAAAAAGCCTGTGATTTATCTCAACAAAGAGAGTTGGGGGCTTTTTCCGAAAAAATTCGCATGAATTGCTTTTTAATACAAGACGACAAGGAAAAGGCCGGTTTAACGTTTGATGTATACGCAGAGCAACCGTCTGATGATGATCTGTTGTTTTTGGCTCTCGGCAGGCAAGTTTTTCATGAAGAAAATGTTTCGATCCCCTCGGAAAAAATTGATCCGGAAGACGTCTTTTTGTTGTCTTTTGTGTCAGAAAAATATCCACACTTATCCTCTCAAAACAGAGGTGTTTTGAGAGTTTTGAGCGCTTTGCCCACAACGCCTCTTCCCCTTCGCTTGAAATACGGAGAACAAGCCGGATTATCACAAGAAGAAATGATTAAATTATATCAAATCCCGTTGTTGAAAACCCCTTTGACGGAAGAGCCCCTTAAGCGGGCTGACCTGTATCAAAAAATTCAAAAAACATCACCGGATAAAAGAATATCGATGGTTGCCGAATTTATTCGTTCGGTTCGAAAGTCCGATTTGTTCCTTGCGTTAACTCCCGTTATAAAAACATTGTTGGATGATATAGCGCCCAATCAAAAAGCAACCGCGCTTGCTTTTGACGCCGTTCAGATCTATGCGTTGGAATCCGATTTCTCGTTGGCTGAAAAATGGTATGCCGTCCTTGAACATAATGATGGTGCGGAAAATCGTAAAAATCAATTGCTCTTAATGCCGTTGATGGCTCATATTTCCCAAAATCAATTTCCGTCATTTCAAAAACTTCTGAATTTATGTGTCACTGATTTGAATGATCAAAAATGCCAACGTTTTTGGGAAATATTACCCTCTGATTTTCGTATCTCAACGGTTGATTTTTTGGATGTGATTATCTCGTATAAAACGACAAAATTACCCGATGTTTTTGTGCGTGAACCGGCTTATTTATATGCTTTGGGAAAACGAGGAGAGGCGTTGCTTTTGGCTCTTCTGTTGTTGGAAAAATCGAGCGGATTTGAAAAGGAATTGATCGGGCTTCTCAAACAAAGCGGACCGGAGTGGAATGCTTTTTATATAGAAACGGAGCGGTTGATTTATCCATGAAAGAAGATACCTTGATTAACTCGTTTTTGGAAATGATGACGGCCGAACGAGGGTCCAGTTATCGCACCATAGAAGCCTATAAAAATGATTTGTCAGATTTGTTTTCTTTTTTAAAAATGAGAGGGGTTCAGCCTGTTAAGGCTAAAAGAAGTGACTTAAGAGCATTTGTGCAAACCCTTTCTGAAAACGGGTTGTCTGCTAAGACGCAAAGTCGCAGATTATCGGCCATTCATGAATTTTATCGGTTTTTATATTCGGAGGACCAAATTCAAAAAAATCCGGCAGATTATTTGCAATCTCCTAAAGTGGGCAAGGCATTGCCGAAATACTTATCTGAATCGGAAATATCACAATTAATTACCGTGGCGGAGCAAAAAAACCTTCGAATGAAAACATTGTTGGAGGTTTTATATGCTACCGGAATGCGTGTAAGTGAGTTGGTCTCTTTACCGCTCTTGTCAATAACCGCTGATAACAAAATGGTTATGGTGCGCGGAAAGGGAAATAAAGAGCGAATAATCCCTTTAAATGAACCGGCATCTAAGGCATTGGAACAGTGGCTTATTCAACGAGAATTTTTTTTGAAAAAAGGCCGAACATCAAAGTGGCTATTCCCATCTGCCGCTAAAGAAGGCCATTTGACCCGAGATGGCTTTTTTAAAGCCCTTAAAGAGATTGCGTTGGAGGCAGGAGTTGATCCTGCCCGTGTTTCCCCCCACGTTTTTAGACATTCTTTCGCCAGTCATTTGATCGCACATGACGCTGATTTGCGCTCTGTTCAAAAAATGTTGGGACATGCCGATATCGCAACAACCGAAATCTATACTCATATTTTGGAAGAAAGATTGAAAAAGACGGTTGAAAAATCTCATCCTTTATCGTATAGTGGCGGAAAAGGGTAAAGAATGAAACTTTTAAACAAATATATCTTGAAACAAATTTTTGTCGGCTTCGTCTTGGTTTTGGCGAGTATGACCGTTTTGGTGTGGTTGACACAATCCTTAAAAATGATTGATATGATCGTCACCAACGGAGTTCCCGTACGAATCTTTTTAAAGATGACATTTCTGGTTTTACCGAATTTTATGCAAGTGTTGTCGCCGTTAGCTTTGTTTGCTGTTGTTTTGTTTGTTTTTTCTCGGATGCAATCTGATAAAGAACTCATGGTTATGCAGGCAATCGGTATGTCTCCGAAACAAATTATGAAACCAGCGTTGATGTTTGCTTTTGCTTTGACGATTCTGGGATATGTGTTGACGTTGGTTCTTGTCCCCGAGGCGACTACTTCTCTTCGTGAAATGAAATGGCAGGTTAAAAATGATTTGTCCCATTTACTTTTGCAAGAAGGGCAGTTCAATTCTTTTAAAAACGGATTGACCCTTTATGTTAAAGAACGATTGCCGGACGGTTCCGTCAAAGGCGTGATGGCTTATGAAACAAAAGATCCCGAAAAGACATCTGTTCTCATCGCAAAAGGTGGGGTTGTTCTTCAGGAAGAAAAAGGTGTTCGGGTTATTTTCCAAGAAGGTGTACGCCAAGAATTAAACCCTAAGACAAAACAATTTTCTGTTTTAAAATTTGATCAGTACACAATGTGGTTTAATGATAAAAAGAATGAGGGAGAAACAAGATCCAGTGATGTCGGGGAATATGATTTGAAAACGCTTATTTTATCACAACCGAAAGATGCCGAAAACGAAGTTGTTTATCGAAAAATGAAGGTTGAAGCTTTAAAACGTATTTTACAGCCGCTTTATAATTTTACGTTTGCCTTTTTAGCTATGTTCGGTGTTCTCTCGGCTCACTACAATCGTCGTGGTCAAATGGGCAGAATTAATTTGGTTGTCGTATTGGCCTTGATCATTCAGTCTCTGGCGTTGGCGTTTGAAAATATTTCCGGTAAAAATTTGGTCTTTTTACCTTTGATGGCGGTTAATGTGTTTTTACCGATCATTGTTTTGTATTTGATTATGATACGAGGCTATTCAGTCAAAATCAAGGGAGTACGAATTGAAATGATTTTGATTGTCTTAATTACTTCTTTAATTGCTTCAACGGCGATTGCTCAAGTGAAGGCAGATTTCGAACATGCCGTGGATAAGGACAAGCCTGTCGATTTTGAATCCGATACGGTTTTTTATGATAAAAAAAATGATACGGTTATCGCTTCTGGAGATGTTGTTGCCATACAGGAAAAAACAATTTTAAAAGCAGATAAATTGATTTATAACCGTCAAAAAAATCAAATGATGGCTCAAGGAAATGTTGTCTTAACAATACCGGACGGAACAACAACAGAAACACAAGAATTAACTTTATCGGGCGATATGAAAGAGGCTGTGTCCGGAGCCATGATTATGAAATTAGTCGATGGGACACATATAACGGCATCTCGTTTGAAACGTACGCATGCCGGAACGGTTCTTTACTTAAAAGATGTGACATATACCCCTTGTGATTTTTGTGAGGGGACAGCCCCTCTTTGGTCTTTAAGATCAAACGATGTTAAACATGATGCCGTTGATAAAACAATGACATATAAAAATTCTTTTTTAGAAGTTAAAGATATTCCGATTTTTTATTTTCCGTATTTGCAAACACCTGATTTTACGGTGAAGAGAAAAACAGGATTTTTGTCTCCCAGTTTGTCACACGGAGAGGAAATGAAGGGCGGAATTACAACTCCTTTTTTTGTAGATTTGTCAGATAATCAAAATTTACTTTTAACGCCGACGTTTTCTCCGACGCATGACCCCCTTATAATTGCTGATTACAAGGGCCTGTATAAAGAGGGATTTTTGAATGTTCAGGCCAGCGGAACGCGGGATAATGATGATGATAAAAAGCAAGGTCATATCAAAGCTGATTTTCGGTATGATGTTTCGGATTTATGGCGTATTCAGGGACAGTATTTCAGAACATCCAGTGACACCTATTTTAGACGATACAGTATTCCGGGTATTGATGATTCCCGCTCTTTTTTAAGATCATATATTGCAGCAGAACGATTTGGAACACAAAATTATTTTGCCGTTCAGGGGTTATCGTTTCAAAGTTTGCAAGATCGTGTTTCCAGTGATTCAATCCCGATTATTATTCCGATGATGTTTTATAGAGTAAACACAGATCCGCTTACGGATAATGGATTGTATGCTTTTACAGAGGTTGATTCGGCTATTTATCAAAACAGACAACGCTTTAAATCTAACCGATTGTCCGTGACTCAAGGACTTCATTTACCTTATGTCAGCACATGGGGGGCGGCCTTTGATATTATCGGAACGGTTCGTGCGGATGGATATCAGATCGATACGGGAGAATATGCGTTCGGAGAACAGAAAACAGATGATACATATACGACGGGACGTATCTATCCGATTGGATCCGTTAAAATGAGCTATCCGATGGCTATGTCTACCGAAAATACCAGTCAGGTTTTAGAACCGATTGTTATGTTGGTTTCGGCTCCCAATAGTGGAAATAATGATAAAATTCCGGATGTTGATAGCATTGATTTTGATTTTGATGATACCAATCTTTTTTCCAGAAATCGGTTTGCGGGATATGATCGTGTTGAAACAGGAACAAGGGTTAATTATGGATTGCAGTGGTCTTTATATGATACCAATGATCGGTCTATCTCGACTATGTTTGGTCAATCTTACCGATTGACGGATGATGATGAGATGAATGCTCTTATGGGTAATGCCGATTCGAATGCATCTGATTACGTCGGGCGAGTTCAAGTAAATTATCACGCCATCTCTTTAGCTTATCGCTTCCGTTTAGATGAGCGAAATATGCAACCTAAAAAAAATGAAATCACATTATCAGGCGGATCGGATCCTTTGCGCTTAGGGATTGATTATGTTTATTTAAAACCGGTTCAAATCGCAGATAACTACTATTCATCTCGAGAGGAATTACTCTTTTTCGGATCTTCTAAGTTTTCAAAAAATTGGTCTGTTTCCGGTTATTATCGCTATGATTTGGCTAAAGACGGAGGCCCTGTTGAGGCGGGTCTCATTACACAATATGATAATGAGTGTGTTGCAATCGCATTTGATTTAGAACGGTCTTTTACCAGTGATCGTGACTATAGCGGTGGAACATCGATGACCGTTAAATTTATTTTGAAATCTTTGGGGGGTATGTAATGAAATATGTTATTTGTTTGCTTCTTTTTATGTGGAGCAGTGTTTCTTGCGCCGGTGAAATTATCGCAACAGTTAACGATGAACCGATCTCATCATTCGATGTTGATGTGCGGACTCGATTGATGAATTTACAAAAAAGCGAAAACTATATATTCAATAATCAAATGAAAAAGCAAATCTTGAACACTCTTATCAATGAAAAAATTAAAGTTCAATATGCTCAAAAAAATGGAATTATCGTTCGAGATGAAGATATTCAAAATGCGATTGCTCATCTGGAACAACAAAATGGAATGAAAAAGGGACAATTAGCTCGTGTTCTTAAACAAAATAATGTGCCACTTGATTTTTTGAAAGATCAAGTTCGTTCGGATCTCATGTGGCTACAACTGATGCAACGCCAAAAACAAAATATTCAACCCGTACAACCTGCCGAAATCAAAGCAAGAAAAAACCAAATACGGAAGAGTTTGAGAGAAGAAGGATATTTATTGGCAGAAATATTACTTCCCAACGAGGCAGAAGCTTTACGGTGTGAAAAAGAAATTCGTTCCGGAAAAATTGCGTTTGATCAAGCTGCTCGCCAGTATTCAAAAGCCCCTTCCGCTTCTCGTGGCGGACAGATCGGTTGGGTTAAAAAGAATCATTACGAAGCGGTTGTTCAACCTATTTTGGAGCAGATGATCCCCGGTCAATTATCGCGCCCAATCGAAACAAAAAATGGCTTTTTAATTTTGGCTATGTTGGATAAAAAGAAGGCCTTGACAAGTGATACAATTCAGATTTGGGAGCTGGCTCAACAAGCGTTAACGCTTGATAAAACGGTCACTCTTATGCCGACAATCGTCGGTGATCTTCATTCTTGTCGGGATTTTATGGATTTTGCTCACAAGGAAGCTATTCCGGAATCCATTCAAAAAGGAATGATCTCTCCTGATCAATTGCCACCTGAATTAAAAGAATTATTGTCTCCGGCTGCTATCAATACAGTGATAGGCCCCCTCCAAATGAATGGGGCAAATGTTTTCTTCATGAAGTGTTCCGTGTCTCAAAAGAATCTTCTTCCGTCTGATGATGAAATCCGAACTCAAATAGAATTGGAAAGGTTGGAACATATGTCCGATAAAATTTTGGAAAATGCCAAACGTTTTGTCGTTGTTGAGTATAAGTGAAAGGAATTATTATGGTGTCAACGGTCTTAATTGATGGGAAAAAACAGGCTGAAGAGCTTTGTTATCAGATGAAAGAAAAAATAAAAAAATTTTCTCGTCCCCCCTGTCTGGCCGTTATTTTGGTTGGAGATAATCCGGCCAGTTTGATTTACATCAAACACAAAAGAAAGTATGCGGAAAGGCTCGGTGTCAGTGTTAAATTCTATCATTTGTCTCCCGTTATGACAGAAGATTCTCTTTGTTCTTTTATCAAAGAATTAAATGAAAATCCGCTCATCGATGGAATTTTGGTTCAATTACCTTTGCCGTTTCCATTCGATTCCTATAAAATTATAGATACAATTGATCCCCGTAAGGATGTTGATGGACTTTCAAGTGTAAACTTGGGATATTTATTTGTGGGACAGCCCCATATTATTCCGTGTACCCCTCTAGCTTGTATGACACTGCTAAAAACGGTTGTTTCTGATTTTTCCGGTCTCAATGCAATTGTTGTCGGGCGGTCGCGTTTGGTCGGAAAGCCGTTGGGACAATTGTTGTTAGATGCAGGATGTACATTGATACAAGCACATTCTCAAACAAAAGATTTATCGGAGCATTGTAAAAGTGCAGATATTATTGTTTCGGCGACCGGACATCCTCAATTGATTAAAAGAGAATTTGTGAAGCCGGGAGCTATTGTGATCGATGTCGGTATATCACGAACACCGGATGGTAAAATAGTCGGAGATGCTTGTGCGGAAGATCTCATGGGAATCGTCAGCGCAATTACTCCGGTTCCGGGAGGGGTTGGCCCCATGACGGTCAGTATGATTTTTCAAAACCTTATTTCCATATGTGAAAAAAAAACTTGTATGATCGGTAATTTATGTTAAAATATAAGTATATATGGATGCTAAACGGAGGCGGAGATGAGGAAACAATTTTTGTCAGGAATCGGGATATTTCTTTTAGGGACAAGCCTTTTGCTAACCTCAGCTAAAGAGGGTTATGCGGGGCAACCGGTTAAATACATTGATAATATTCAGCCGATGATTATTGCCGTTTTGTCTACGTTAATAGCAGATGTTATCAATAATCTTGCCACTCTTTCCGAAGAAACACTTCAAAATCTCATTATGGGGCCTTCCGGTGATACTTCCGGTGGTAAAAAAGTCGCTTCATCGGGAGGCGGATCGTCGGGTAGTTCTTCGTCGAGTGGTTCTTCATCGGGAGGCGGATCGTCGAGTAGTTCTTCCGGCAGTTCCTCATCAGGGGGTTCTTCTGGCGGAACAAGTACAGGGGACACGTCCGTTGAGAGCCCAACAACAGGGGCTGGTTCTTCCGTTCCGGGAGAGGGATTTGTCACCAGTGAAACAGCCTCCAATGTGTCTCCGACCGGTTATTTATTTGGAAATGTTGCAGAGGTAGGAACGCCTCAAAAACCCCTTGTTGATTTAACTCCTTATGGCTTATCGGAAGATCAATTGGGAAATCCGGCCGCAGCTAAAAATCTTCTGAATAAAAATTTTGTTATCAGTAATGAAAAAGGAGGAAATGCCGCCTCTCAAGAATCATTGAAGAAAGTGTATGATAATTTGGTTCAGGTGATTTATGATGCCGGTAGTTCTGCTATGTCTGATTCATTGAATATTATGGCTGTTTCAACCGAATATAACAAAACAAAAGAAGAGGCAGTCGAATTAATTAAAAAACCGATCAATATTCGGGAGGATATTCAGGTGTGGACGGGAATGACACTGGGAATGAATGCAAATATGAATTTGTTGTTGGCATCTGAGGCAACATCTGCTGGTTTGAATTCCGCTATTGTGTTGCAAGATGCAACGTCAGCTAAAGCTTTTGGGGAGGAATTAAAATGATGTTAAAAAAATTTTTAATAATCGGGTTTTCTTGCCTCTTTACGTCTTCGGTTCTCGCACAGGGAACGGCCTTTATTACCGGTCCGCAGTTGAGTGTTGAGAAAGTCTTGGATAATGTTAAAACAGAGCTCCAAAAACAAGTAGGATTGGATCAAAATTTATTGTCTCAATGGGAGAATTTATCTTTGGGAAATATTGTCTCATCACAGTTAAAGGGGCTTCAGAGCTCTGCTATTTCAAAAGGACGTCAAATGAGTGATTCTCTTTGGAACGCCATTAACGGGAAAAAACCGGATGGATCGAGTGCTTCTTCCAATAGAAACTCCGGCGGAGGGGCTTCGTCATCGAACCCTTCAACGGTTTCATCGGCTACTTCTCCGACCGGATCAGTTTCTTCCGGAGCGTCGGTTGCAGGTACTGAAACGGTTGTTGGAAATTCTGTTTCTTCCGCTACTCAGACGGGAACACAAGCGGTAGATGGTGGGACGGTAGTAACAGGTTCCGGTGTCGTGGATGGTTCTTCGTTGATGGGGATGACCGGATCAACAAATTATGGTAATTTGGATAAGTATAAAAATGCGGAACAAAATAAAAAGTTAATACAACAAAATCTGCAATTTAAAGCGGGGAAGACCTCTTCGATTGGCGAATTTAGTACGATTGTTCAAAATTTGGAAAATGCCATTAAGTCAACCGCAACAAATTCAACGGCTGTCTCGTTGGTTCATCAAGCTACGGCGCCAAAATATTTAGATTGGGTAAAAGAGGCTGAAAAACAATTAGAAACGGCTCAAGATGAAAGAGCGGCCATTCAATGGAACTCGTTTATCACGATTTCCGGCTTGGATTTCTGGAATAAATTATTAATTACAAAATCGGGATCTTTGAATCTGGAAGGTGTTTTGGCCAATCAAAAAGCAGGATCTCAATTTTAGGAGGTTAAAATGAAGTTAGGACAAAATATATTAATTGTTGGGGGGCTTCTCATTTTACCCATGTTGGGGTGGGCTAATTCGACATTCGATATTCCAGGGGTTGCGCAATCGATTGAACAAATCTCGGCAACGGTTAATACGACATTGTCAGATCTCCAAGCGGTGGAAGATGCGCGACAGAAATTACAAAATATCGGGATGCCTGGGGTTCAAAAAAGTGAAACGGTAGAAGAGCAAGCAAGTATCCTTGTGAACGAAGAAATTTTGCCGATTGTTCCAAAAGAATTAAAAAGCTTGCTGGAGGAAAAGGATCCCGATGTTGTTAAAGTAGAAGAAAAATTGAGAGAATTGATTTATTTTGATCCCAAGACGATGATAGCCACAACAGAGAGAGTTGAGGGACAGTCTAACAAGGATCAAGATAAACCAGGAGAGTTGGCGTATCAGCAAAAATATTATGTGCTGAACTTATTGCATGCAAAAGCTGTTGCTACGATTTCGCAACAAAACTCTGAAAAAACAACCGAGGATTTTAAGAAATTAAAAGAAGATTTGGAAAAAAGAGAATCAATTATTGATTTGTATAAAGGATTAGGTGTTTTAACCATACAAATGGCCGGAAAGATGACGGAATTGAATGTGTTAGCTTCGGAAAGAGCTCGAATTGATGCACTGAAGGCGCTTCAGGGAGCTCGTGTAGATAGTGAGAAAACATCTGCTTCAACAGATCAGAAGGGATTATTTTAGAAAGGAAGGGATAGAATATGAAAAAACATCTTCTTTTTTTGGCGGTATCGGTTGTATCCTTTTCAGTTTTATCAGGAGGATCCCTTGCTGCTATCACTCCTATAGAGGATAAACCGTTTGATTTATTTTTACCGGGATCGGATACATTAGGAACAGTTCAAGATACCGTTCAACAGGTGGGAAGTACTGTGGACAGTGTTAGCGGAGTCGTTGGAAATGTTTCCGGTGTTGCGGATAAAGTTGTTAGTGGAGCTGTTGATAGTGTGACGGGTTCCGTTTCAAATACGATCGGGGGTGTTGTAGGGGGCGTTAGTGGTGCTGTTGATAGTGTGACGGGCTCCGTTTCAAATACGATCGGGGGTGTTGTAGGGGGCGTTAGTGGCGCTGTTGGCAGTGTGACGGGCTCCGTTTCAAATACGATCGGGGGTGTTGTAGGGGGTGTTAGTGGTGCTGTTGGCAGTGTGACGGGCTCCGTTTCAAATACGATTGGGGGTGTTGTAGGGGGTGTGACGGATACTATTTCCGGTTCGTTGGATGGTTTGGATCCTTCCGGCGTTATGGATAGTATAGAAGAAGCGGTTCCGATTTCTGATGTTTATAAAGACTTTTCAGCGGTTTTGGAAGAAATGGGACCGATGGAGTTTTCTGCTGTCTCAACGGGTATTCCGACAACAGATAGTGAAGGTACGGTAAAGACTGAGGCACAGCAAGTTCAAACAGAAAGCAATAAGGAAGCTCAACTTCAGACAGATGAAGAGGTGTTAAAACAGAATGAGGCTCTGGCCGGAGACGGTGGGTGCGGCACAATCCAAGGAAGCACTCCCATCTCATCGGATGGCCAGACAAAAAATTATACGGCAGTCGAGAGTAATGCATATGATTATGTCGAGGAAGAAATATTGAAAAAAGCGGATGAATCAAAATTTGCTCCGCCTCAAAAAGATTTTCAAACAGCGAGAAGTTTTGCTCAAAAAGAGTTCTTTTTAACAGAAAAAAATCCAACTTCTGATAAATTAAATGCAATGTCTTGGAAGCGATCTCAATATTTAAATGAAGTGGCAACAAAAGTTTTATCCTTAAGTACGGGGATTCGGTCGAAATTAAAGACAGATAGCGAATCAATTACGGGAGCGCCGACAAACGGCTGTAACCAGATTGAGGATATCCAAATTAATACAAAGGCTTCTTTGGCTCGAATTAAGCAAACGGTTGCATTGATCGGAATCGGAATTGCCAATGCGGAAGTTTTAACGACACAAATGCTTTTGGCACAGCCTCTTGAATTGATGGCAAAACCGGAAGAACCGAAGTAAAGGAGGGGTTTTATGATAAAAAAAACGTATTTTATATTACCGGCATTCTTACTTCTCTTGTTCCCTCTGAGAGGTGAGGCTGTTTGTACCACACTCAAATGTATTTTAGAGGCTGGAAGTGGAACACCGATTTCGGATATTTCCAAGCAGGCTCAAGATTATGTTAAACAATATCAATTGCAGGCTACGGAAAAATTGACGGACATCCAATCTGTTCTTGAGGGGACCCAAAAGGATATGATTAACATGTTGCCGAGTGTTCAGGATGTTAAATCAAAATTGCCGGATATTCCTTTTTTACCGGATGGATCGGTCGTAACCTCCTCTATTTCCAATTATGTTGATCAGGGAACGGAGAATATGCGTGACGTCATTGAAAGTCAGGGAGAGGCTTTTGTAAATAAATATTGGAGAGAGGATCAACAACAAGCTACATCGAGCGGTGGAACGGGTTCTTCAACATCTGCTAATTCCGGATCAACAAGTGGATCCTCCTCAACATCCGGAAATGTCGGAACGACCGGCGGGATATCAACAACCACTGGAACAACAACGGGAACAACATCACAAGCGGGTGTTCAGGCTTCTCAAACAGCAGGGAATATTGTTGGATCTGTTTCTGATCAAGGTATTAATAGCACCGCAGATACCGTCGATAAAAATATGTCGGAGAATGCTCAAAATTTAATTGAGAGAGAAGGAAAGGGTGGTCTGAAAAATGAAACATATGCCCGTCAAATGCGAATGTATGAAGAGCAACAAGCTGTTATTAAAAATATGGCACGTGTCTTGGTTCTAAAAGATCAACTTGAGAAATTAGCTAAAATGGTGGAAGAACTGGAAGATACTCTGTCTGTCAGTACGCCTAACAAGTATGAGGGAGTTATCTTGGATTCTACACAATTGCAAGGAACAGATAAAGTGACGGCCATTAAGGAAAATATAGCAGTACGTTTGGTCGAATATCAGTTGACAATGTTGTTGCAACAAATTTGGGCGTTTAGTTTAGAGTTGCAAGCGGATCAACAACTGGCTTCGATTCCTTCAATCAGAAACATTAAAACATTGACAGAAACATTTGAATAAGGATGATGTTCATGGAATACAGATCTTTTTTTATGCTTACGGTTTCATCGCTTTTGTTGTCATCGGTTGCCTTGGCTGAATCTCCGTTTGTTAAAGTAGAACGAATTCCGGCAACTCAAACTCAAGCGGAGACGCAAAGTAATTATCAAATTCCGTTATTGAAAGCCTTGGATTTACATAATTTAATGGTGTCTCTTCCTTCTTTTCGTCAATTTCAACAGACGCAAGCGGATGCAAAAGAACAATTAGATTATCAGAATAAACGATTCGATGATATGACAACTTGCAATATTCGACGACTCGGAAAGTATTTCCAAAATCCAGAGGATGTTTGGGAAAAAATGACAAAGACTTACGATGCTCAGGAAAAACAACTGGCTGTTTTCTTGAATTCGGCACAACGGTATGATCCAGATCAGTTGCCGAACGTGACACCGGATGATCAAACAATTATTGAACAAAATGCCACATGGACACTGGGAAAAAATATTTTAACGGATGTGTATGCCAATCCCGAAAAATGGGGAACTCCAAAGGGGGGAGCCGGAAAATCGTCGGTTTTTCCGCTTTGGAAAGATCAAAAGTATCTTTATGATAAAGAGTATAATGATTTTTATGCCCAAATAAATACTTATTTTGGCGTTTCTTCGGATGTACTCCCCCAGATTGGTGATCAGAAGTACGACTATACACAGTATGATGAATTGATTAAAGCGCATGCCGATTACCTGAAAAAAATGAGTGCCCAAGCCCCCAAAAAATTGATGGGAATGCCGGCATCCTTTAAAATGCCACCGGTACCCCCCAAACCTCTTCCGCCAGCCGATGAAATTGTGAAATATATCGGTGATCCGGAAGAAACAAGACAAGTCTTTCCGGAATGGCCGGAACCGTGGCAGAAGTTTATGAAGAGTAATTTTGAAGATTTTAATCCGACAGGAGAAATGGCTCAAGATTTTATCGGAAAATCATTGCGCCTTAAGGAGAGTGTTCGTAATCAGGATGCCTCTCTTCAAGATAATCGATTGAATGTTTATCAGGGAATAAAAAAAGAAAGAAGTACGGCTCAAAAGTTGGTCGAAATCACTCAGGCAGAAGAAAATAATTTGATGAGTGTGTTGGATTCCAGACTCGCTTCACATGGGTTGGCTATGGAAACACCGAATTTGCTGGATGAAACACAGTATAATCAGGTTAAAAAAGCTATTCGTGAGCAGAAAGAGATATATTTAAAACAGGCAGAGGAAGAGATGAGTAAGCTTCCAAGTTCTTCTTCGGAGGATGAGCAAAAAACATTATCCGCAGAAAGTGTTTTATCTATTTCACCGCAAGGTCAGGAAGATGTTTTGGATCAATTAACAAAAGACCGTTCGCTTTATGTAAAAACGGCTGATGCGATACAATCTTCGCGTGTATATCAGGCTCGTCAGTTGATTGAGGCTCTTAAAACGGATTCGGACGGACATGTCACTTTATCTCGCCAAAATGCGGGTCAAATTGATCAATTGATGAAAGAGGCAGCCGCAACGGAAGCCTTAAAAAAGGAGATAGAGTTATTTAATAAAAGAATCAATAAAACCCAAAGAAAAAAATTGGATGATATGTGCTTAAATGGAGGAACATATATTCAATGAGCAAAGAAGAATTATCTCGACGTGTTTTGGGAAAAAGAGGAAATGCCGAGTTTTTGGCAAAGTTTTGGATGATTGTTGCGGCAATTATTATTGCATTTAATTTATTGATTATTTTGACATTACTTCAAATGGCTCCTCGCTTAAAGGTTATTTCTCAAATATTGACTTCTCCGATGAGCTCTAATCAATTGATTCAGGCAGAGCCTTTATCTTCCGATATCGGTGATAAAAAATTGTTGGATGAAATGCTGATCCGATATTATTTGGAAATGAGATTATCGTTATTTGCTGATCAAACGGAATTTAATCGCCGTATAGGTGTCGGTGGACCTGTGTGGTTGCTTTCGAATGCGGATGTTTATCGACAATTTTTAGCTGGTTTCGGCGAGGAGGTGACTCAACTTCGGAATCTCTCTTATACGGAAAGTGTTGATATTCAACGAATCAGTCGATTGGGAAATACGTTTACGGTCGAGTTTGATGTAGTCCGTCTCCTCGGAAGTACGATTTCACGGGAAAGTAAAGTGTCTATCATTGAAGTCGTACATGATCCCTCTAGACGTGTTTTTAGAACTAATTTTGCGAATCCATACGGGTTAACCGTCGTAAAATATAACGAGTCAAAGAAAAAACAATAAGAGTTCATTTTTTTATTGGATAAATAAAAATAATGTGCTATATGTTAACATTAGGTTAACATCTTAAGAAAGGAAACCTTATGAAAAAACATTTGTTCTTATTGAGTGTCTTGGCTGTTTTGGCCCTGGTGGCCTGTGGTTCCATTTATGAAAAAGAAACGGTTGGTATTGGTCCGGATTATTCTGAGCTGAAGAAATCTCCGTGCGCCTGTTTGGAATTAAAAAGAGCTCCTAAAACAGCTTCTTGGATTTCTTAATCAATATGGGAATTTAAAAGAATGACTGTTGATGCGACTCATTCAGAAGAGGAAATGAACGGTATGGAGAGCGATATCTCCGAAGAAGCTGTTAAAGAACGGCGATATCTTTGGATGGCTCGAACGTTTGCACTGGTTTGTGTCGTTTCATTTTTGGCAACTCTTATCCTGTTAAGTGCGTTATTTTCTCTTCTCCCGATTGTTCGGGTCCAACCCTTTTATTTGAGTACAATGGATAAAGATCAACAAATCATTAGTATTCAAAGACCCAATTATGCTGAGTTGGATATGAATCTGTTGACAGAGTCTTTTATCAGACAGTATTTGTTGTCTCGATTAACAGTTGGGACCAATATCCCGGAATTGGAACGTCGGTGGGGGATTGACGGAAGCGTAAACTGGATGAGTGAGTCTTCTGTCTTTCAGGAGTTTGCTCGTACAGCGAATCTCCTTTTGGAACAGGCGCGTAAAGAGGGATTAACACGAAATGTTAAAATTTTGGTTGTTTCTCCGTATCGTTCTGAAGGAGAGGGCGTTAATGTGTGGCGTGCCGAAATAGAATTGACGGATATGAAACAGGGGGATAGTCAGCCAACAAAGTCAAAATGGTTGGTTGTTATGCAGGTGGCCTTCCGCCCGACAAGACCAGGACTAACATGGGATCAGCGCTTGAAAAATCCACTTGGATTTACTGTCTTGAAGTTTGGAATTCAGGCCTTGCCGTCTTAGAATGAAAAAAGGTTGAAAAAAGTCGGAAAGATGTCATTTTTTTGTAGACTTTATAGTGTGTTTTGATTTATTCTAAAAAAAGAATTTTTATATTAACAAGGAGAAAGAATGAATGTTAAAAGGAAAATTTCGTAAATTAAATTGGTTGGGAGCGACAAGCTTAGTTATTTTATTAAGTGTTGCGGCACAAGCTCAACAAATGTTGCCGGCCGATGTGGAGGCGGGTCAGCTCAGTGATGCCATAGCTCAAACAACCGGAGAGTTTGATCAGGTGAATTTGAATTACATTCATTCTTTGGGAATGCAACAAAAAGCTTGGAATGATCCTTTGTCGCATTTAGGAGAAGGACAGACCAAACCGGGGTATTCGAAATATTTATGGTCTCCTGATGTTGTTTTGCCCATTCGTTTACGAGAGGGGATGATGACACTTATTAACTTCCCAACCTGGGAGTTGATTGAAAAGGTTCATATTGGTTCTCCCGAATCTTTCGGTGGTGAAATTGCTGCTCCGAATTCTCTCCTTGTTTATGCGGATCCTTCTTATATCGGTGTGGACAGCAATATGATTGTTTTTGGTCGGTCTGGGAATCGATATGTATTTTATCTGAGAAGCGAAACATATAATACGGATAAAATTACGCAATCGGTTGTCGATGTTTTGGTCGGTCCAAAATATACACCGGTTGAAAACGGAGGAAAACTTGGAAATTTTAATGGTGCCACGATCACGGCCTCTTCCAATACATCAGTAAGTGGATCGGCTGCCCCGGGATGGGCTGGTCGTGGCTCCCAGAATCCTCAAATCGGCTTAAATACGGCTTCAACAGGACCGAAAGATTGGCTAAAATCCATACCTGTAGATCCGGAGAGTTTCCGATTCGATATCGATATGTACTTGCCAAATCCGGCAGATGTTGATATGGCTCCGGAGAATGTATGGCGTGATAATATCTTTACATATATCGATATGGGGCCGAAAGCATTGACGATGACACAGCGTCCGATTGTTAACTTGATTGTTCAGGATACGGAGGTTCCTGTCGGCTTTAGAACAAGAGGCCCTAATAGTCGTTTAATTGTTGTGGAAGCTATCGGGGATTTGGTCTTGAGAAATGGTAAAAAAATTATTTGTCTGAAGCTCAGACGTGATCCGGCTTCCGGATTAGAGTATATTGATTATAGTGGGTCTCAGGGGCAATCGGCTTCATGGAGTGGAAAACCGTCGACTCAAAATAATGCGGATTCAAATGGGATGAATGGAGCTTCTGATGTAATGGGTGGGTCTGCTTCTTCAATGGTGGCGGGATCCTCTGCTACGTCTCAATCTTCTCTTTTATCTTCTCAGTCTACGAGTGCCTACACCGAGGGAATGAATGCGGATGGAACGTTTAAAGCTCAATTCCCCATGACAATGGACGGACAGATGATTATGCCGGACATGATGTCGGGTGGAGCTGCCGGAATTAATGCTGAGTTTGTTAATTCGTATCCGTCATTTGTTTATACACAGGAGATGGCTCCCATGCAGGGAATTCCGACAGAGGTTAAGAATTCTCCGTCGGCTTCTTCCGGGATTGTCGGTGTGATGAACCAAATTACGACTTCAAAATCTTCTTCGAGTTCGGTTTCTTCTGATGTTAAAACGTTTATCAGTGATAAAGAGACAATTTCCGTTGAATTGGGAACGCATGCCAGTATGGCAGAACTCGAGACAATTTGGGATAACATCTATTCTAAAAACCAAGATTTGTTAAAGGGATATGAACCATATTATTCCGTTGATGCGACGGCTGACGGGGATGTGCGTGAATTATTCCGGTTGCGGATAGGCCCGATGAAAAATGTAAAAACGGCTGATACTTTGTGTCAAAAGTTGGGACGCCGTGGTTTTACATGTTCAGTTGTACGGGTTCAATAAGAAAATAAAATAAAAAAATAGGACGACCATGAAAGAAAATAGAGGATTAAGTTCATCGGACATTTATATCAAGAAAAGCAATCGCAGACTTTTATTGATCGGTCTGGGACTGTTGCTTGTTTTTTTAATTGCTCTTGCGTTTATCTCGGAGGGAAGAAAATCTCGTCAGGAACGCCCGACAATTGAATATAATAATGAGTTGAGTGCCAGTCAATTAGGTCAAACCGGTGATGCCTCTCTTTTCCCACGTGGTAGTGCTAATTTAAAAATTGATCCAACAACCGTTGATATGAATAATGTTGTAATCGGCTCAAAGGCAGAGGCAATTGTGACGTTAACAGCCGAAAACGCACCTATTCTTTTCTTGGGGATGGATTTGGCGGAAGTTCAACAAGATGGCTTTACGTTAGAAACAACATGTACCCCGAATGCAGTGATTGCAAAGGATGCGTCTTGTAATATTAAAGTATTGTGGAATCCGGTTTCACTGAGACAGATACAAAATATCATGAATATCAGATGGAAAGAAGATTCTCCTTCCGTTTTCAGAGAAGAACGAACTGCCGTCAATATTCGAGCCCAGTCGACCGATTCGAAAGATTGTGTTATCTGTGAAGATGTTCGGGCTCAGGCAGAAAAGAAGCCGAGATATGCCATGGGCTTAGATGGAAAACTTCATGAGATTACGGATGGAACGATTACGCTCCCTGATGGGACGAAGTTAACGGAAACGGAAAATGGTCTTTTTGTGGATCAAAACGGAAATATTGTCGCAATTGCAACGCCTAAACGAATTCCGCTTGGTATGGATAACACTGTTTTGGGAAGTATTTCTGAGACGCAAGATATTATCAGTGCTAATGGGGATAAGTTGGGACGATTGTTGGGCGATGACACAATTGTCGATTCTTCTTTAAAGGTTTTGGGTGCTGCGGTCCCCGTTGTTTCTGTTATGGATGATCAGGGAAAAATTATCGGAAAGTTATTAACGGACGGAACGGTTGTGAATGCCGGAAATGTTGTTATCGGGAAACCACGTGTTGACAATTCTGTCGTTGATTTGGAAGGAAAGCATCTGGGCTTTTTGAGGCCGTGGGGACTTGTGTCTAATTTTACGGGACAAGTAATCGGGGGAATTATTCCTGATGGAACGATTGTTAATGGAGCGGGACAAACAATTGGATCCATTACACCAACAGGATTGGCGATTGATTCAAGCGGCGAGTTGATTGGTGGTTTGATCCCGAGAGGTGTTGCTGTTGGATCCGGATGCCAGTCAATTGGAACTGTTTTGTTGAATGGTCAGGTAAAAGATTCTTATGAGCAAATTGTCGGAACCGTTTTGTTGGATGGATCGGTTGTGAATGCGGAGCAAACGGAAATTGGATCTGTTATCTCTCAGGGGCTTGTTATTGATGAAAAAGGGACTGTTTTAGGTTTTATAAATTCTGAAGGAAAAGCTGTTGATGCAAAAGGAGCCATGATTGGTTGCCTTAATCCGGATGGTTCTGTTTCTGCAGGGAAGAGACAAGTTGGTGCCGTTATGGAAAAAGGACGTGTGATTGGCTATGGGTGTCAAGTTATCGGTTCTGTTTATCCGGATGGATCGGTTATGAATGATTTGACCGAGGTTGTTGGTCGTGTTTTGGCTGATAAATATGTTATGAACCTTAACAATAAAGTTGTTGGTGTTGTTATTCCACGAGGAACGGCAATAGCAGAAGGATGTCGTTTGTTGGGATTGATCACTGTTAACGGAAGTGTTGTTGATTTGAATGGAACGGTTGTTGGATGTGTGACTCCGGACAGAACAGTTGTGAACGAACAACGGGAAGTAATTGGTTCTATTGCTCCGAAAGGTTTGGTTGTTGATAAAGACGGTAAAGTCATTGGTCGAGTTCGTTTGGACGGAAAAGTCATTGATCGAGAGGGAAAGGTGATCGGATGTGTTAATCCGGACGGAACTGTGACGACCTTAGATGGAAAACTACTTGGGACGCTTGTCGGAACTGAAGAAAGTAAAGGTGTTATTTTGGGTGAGGATGGAAATCCCAAAGGATGGAGTATTGTCGGTGATAAGATTTATGATGAAAAAGGAGTTTTAGTCGGAACTCTTCAACCCAATGGCTGGATTGTCGGTGAAACCGGTAAAATTCTCGGGGTTGTTGTTCCGGATGGAGTCGTTTTCTCATTTGACGGACGAATTCTGGGTCGGTATTCAAAAGCAAGCGGAGCCGCTTTTAATGAAACCGGAGAAAAAATCGCTGTTATTTTACCGGACTATACGGCTTTAAATCCGGATAGAACGGCTATCATCGGGGCGTTGATTCCAGATAAAACGGTATTTATGGATTTCAATAACAATGTCTTGGGAACAATGCAAATTGATGGTTCTCTCAAGGGGTCTGCCGGAGAAGTTGTCGGGTTAATTCGTGCAGATGGATCTGTTGTGAATCAAGAAGGCTTGCCTATCGGAATGCGTATTCCGACTGGTCGGGTTTTCTCTTCTTTAGGAAAAGAAGTCGGTGTTATTTCCGATACTGGAGAGGTCTTATCTCCGGCAAAAACAAAGATTGGTCGTGTTTTGGCTAACGGATTAGCTGTTTCCAATGATGGAAAAGTTTTGGGGGGTGTTTTTCCGGATGTTTCTCTTGCCATGAGTGGTGAGGGGGTTATCGGATATCCGACTTACCAAGGGACTGTCAATGATAAAAACGGGCGACAAATAGGGGCGCTTTCGCCGTTTGGACTTGTTCTTGGAAGTGAGGGTGATGTTGTCGGTAAATTGGTCCGTGTCGGAGCTTATTTAAATACCCAAAATCAATTAATCGGATGGTCTTCTTTTGACGGTGATTTAGTTGGAAGAGATGGTCGCACAATTGGTCATATTGTTGCCGGCGGTATCGCGTTGGATAAAAGTGGGGTTGTTTTGGGATCATTGGTCAATCGTGGATTTGCGGTTGATTCTGCCGGTCAATTTTTAGGACCGATTTCTCCTGATAATCGCATTGTTGGGCCGGATGCTTCCAATAAAGGTATTTTGAAGGCTTCTCAGTTTGTATATAATGCCAATCAAGAAATTATGGGACAGCTTTTAAAACCGGGTGTTGCCGTTGATCAGAACGGACAGTTTATCGGATGGGTTCGTGTTGATGGATCCGTTGAGAATGATAAGGGTTTTGTCGGTCGTATTTCTTTAGATCGTCATGTTCTTAATCAGAATGGATCAATTGTCGGTTCTTACATCCCGTTGGATTCCGTTGCTTTTGCCGATATGGAAAAGAGTATTGGTTTTGTGAACGGTGATGGTTCGATCGTTGACTTAAACGGACAAATTCAAGGATCTGCCGTCACACCTCTTTTCGTCGCTCGAAACGGACGTATGGTTGGTCGTTTATCGGATGAACTGCCGTTTGTTAATGATAACACAACCGGAAAATTAATTGGAATCGGCAATTTAAACGGAGAGGCCATTATTGCAAATGATAATAAGCCGTTAGGGTCTGTAATGACCAATGGGTTGGTTGTTAATTTAACAAAAGAAGTTGTGGGCGGATTGGCTCCGATCGGGTTCCCGGTGACAAATACACTTGTCTCTTTAGGCGGGGTGATGAAAACGGGTGAAATCGTCTTTAATGAGAAATTAGAGGGGATGTCGACCGGAACGGGTGTGATTTATAATACCCAAAACGTATTGGCGGGATCTGTTTTATCTCCGAGTGTTTTCATCGGTAGAAACGGTGCTTTAATCGGTCGTAGCATGGGAACGAGTAATATTGTAAACAAAGATAATCAGAAATTGGCGACACAAATGCCTTTCGGGTCTGCGTTGACATTAGATAATTTATGGGCTGGAGGTGCCTTACCTATGGGTGTTGCCGTGAATGATGATGCCCTTGAAATTGGTGTCGTGACGGCAGATGGTGCTTTGATTTCACGCGATAATGCCGTTGTTGCTCGTATTATGACAGACGGTGTGGCTGTGAGTGTCAGTGATCGAGAGCTCTTTACAACGATGCCTTATGCCGGTAATTTGACAAAACAAGGTCTGCCCGTTGGATATGATAATGAAGTGTTGGGACGAACAACTCTTTCCGGTGATATTCTTAATGCCAGTGATAAGAAGGTTTATCGTATTTTGGATGACGGAACGATTTTAGGCGGAGAATTACCGTTGGCCGGAGCGGTTGTATCTTTTGGAACGGCTGTTTCTCATGACGGAACGGTTTTGGGTATTTTGGCCGGAGATGGTACCATTCAGTCTGCCACTCAAGAAACAAAAGGGACAATTGCCGTAAACGGAGCGGTTAAAGGATCTCATCAGTTGGAAATTTTAGGAGCAATTGTTCCGGATCCGCTTGTGACAAATAACTGTCAAATCGTGGGACAGACGACTCATAACGGTCAGGTTATTAACGGACGAGGAGAGGTCGTCGGACGTGTTTTACCGGATAAATGGGTTGTTAACACGCGAAATGAACGAATTGGTCGTGTGACGCGTAAGGGTGCCGTTTTATCTCCGACCGGTGAATTTTTAGGCCGTACGCTACCGGATTCAACCGTTGTTGATACACGAGGCGTTAATATGGGGTGTGCTCGTAATGACGGATCCGTTGTAGATAATACGGGAGCGGTTGTTGGCCATGTGATTGAACGAGGTTTAGCGATTGGTGAAGACGGGAAACCGATCGGCCGTGTCAAGTTTAACGGTGATGTTGTTGATAAGAACAATACCAAAATCGGTCAGGTTTTGGGTGATGGAAAGGGAACGATTGTTGATTCAGAAGGAAATGTAATCGGACGCATGATTCCGAAAGATCAGGAAATTTTCTTCCATCCTGACGGAACGGTTTCCGGAACATTCGGACTGGACGGTACTTTTACGGATCCTCAGGGAAATGCAGTCTTTCGTGTTTTACCGAACGGAGATATTGTGGATCCGGTGACAGGAGAGGTAATCGGTCGTTTGAAGGATGGTCAAATCGTTGATATGTCCGGAAAATCTTTGGATGGGGTTACGGTTTTAAGAGATAAGGAAGGTCGTGTTTTAGGAATTATTTCCGGATGTGACGTTTTGAACAACTATGGAGAAAAAATAGCTTCGATTATGGCCGACGGATCTATCATTGACTTGAACGGAGAAGTTTTCGGAACGGTTTTGGGTGATGGCAAGTTATTAGCTCCGGATGGTTCTGAAATGGGAAGTGTCGGCGGAACAAATCCGAGATTGGATCGGTGCGGAATCAAGACAACTACAGGTTTAGGGGGTGCCGATGGTTCGGGAAGCGCCGGACGACGAATCTTTATCGGAAAAAAGGCTTTTACGATTAATAACGGATCTATTATTGATGAAACCGGAACAGTTATCGGATATATGGGAGAAGATGGCCGTCCGTATTCTATGGATAACAGATTATTGACGGGTGCCGATTCGCAAGGTCGAACACGTCCGGATTTGGACAAGAAAACAGAAGTGACACCGGAACAAGTGGCTCAAATGCAACAGTTATTGGCACAAAAACGAGCCAGTATGCGTCAGGGGATTTCTAAAGTTATTAAACCGGATGGAAAGTTGTTGGCAAAATCTAAGAAAAAACAAGATCCAAATTGGGGATTACCTCGGATTGTGTCTTCGTGGCCGGTGGATATGTCACGCATGATTATGAAGGATAAAGCTATTCCGGCTGTTATTGTTCGCTCTATCGATTCTCGATATGTTGATGTTCCTGTGACTGCGATTGTTGAACGACATATTTATTCTGAATCAGGTCGAAACATCCTAATACCGGCCGGAAGCCGTATTATCGGAAAGGCTGAGTCCGGTCAAGGTGAAAATCATGTTGCAAAACTTGATATTACTTGGGAGAGATTGGTTCGACCGGATGGCGGAGCCTTCATTTTCCAAGGCGTTTCCGGAGATGCTCAAGGACGAGGTGGCGTGGCTGCGTACTTGGATGAACAGTTGATGAAAAAGTATGGAAAACCGGTCTTAACCTCAACCGTCACATCTGCAATATCTTACATGATGGCTGTAAACGATGATGTGACGACAACGGAAAATGGCACGCAAACAACAAGTTCTAAATCTGAGGCTGCCAGTGATGCTCGCGAGAACTTCATCAATGCGATGGATCAAATCTTCCAGCAATTAATTGATGAGTCAACGGATATTCCTCCTATTGTGTACGTTCCATCGGGCACAAGAGTGACTGTGTTCTCTAATGAGGATTTGTGGCTTAGATCGGAAGATGACGATGTGGCGGATTATGAGGAAACCTATGGGAAGGATTCTTCTGCGGCTCAAAAGCCAACTACGGGATCTTGGGTCGATAAAAGAAGTCCAAATTTGCAATCCTATGATTCAGCCGGTACGACAACATTGGATTCAGGATCGGATATGGGGTACGAGGAAGAGTATTATGAACCGGATGATTCGTATTACTATCCTGAAGAAGAGTTCGCTACCTCGGATATGCCGGAAGGAGAGCAAATAACCTCTAATTCTTCTGATCCTGCACAAGAACACTTAGAAGCTGCTTCTATTTATGATGGACAGAAGAAACAAGAGGATTTAACGAATCGTGTTTCTAAACCGGTATTACCTAAAGCAGGATCTTCTTCCAACAGATTATTTTGAGAAAGGGTGAAATATGGGGGAGTTGTCTATAACCGATACTTACCGAGTTTTAGAGTCGGCGTTGCGCCCCTTATCATACTGGTATAATCAGGACAATGTGGAAGAAGTCGCTGTTAATTCTCCGGGAGGTATTTGGCTTCGTTTGAGAGGTCGCCATACATATCCGTGGCATTATTATGAAGAACCTAAGTTAACCAGAGAATATCTCAATAATATCCTCTATATTATTGCTAACACCTATGATTATGCATTTGATCCGGAACAAGGAACTCCCGTTGTTTATGCAACACTCCCCGGAGGACACCGTTTTTCGGGAATTGCTGGTCGAAATGTTATGTATGATAATAATGATTTGACAGGTGGAATCGCTATGGCTATTCGTGTCTATAAGGAAGATTTACCAATTTCCTTTAAAGATTTCGGATTTGATCAGGGAGAGCGATTGAGACCGATCAACAAATTAAAACAGGTGGAAGATCCGGATGATCCTTTTGACCGATTGCTTTTATCGATTAAACGGGGAGATCACGTTTTGGTCAGTGGTGCTACCGCAACGGGAAAAACAACATTTTTAAATAACTTGATTAAACTGCTGGATTCACATAAAAGAATTTTAACGATTGAGGATACGAGAGAGTTGATCGTTCCTCATAAGAATCGTGTCCATATTGTTCTCCCTCGTACGGAACTAACGAATGCATTTGATTATAAGCGTGTGATTGACCTTGCTGTTCGGTTTACACCGGATGCTATTATCGGAGGTGAAATTTCAACGTCCAATGCTGGGGCTATTTGGGAGCTGATGGGTTCGGGTCATGATAACTGTTTTGCAACTATTCATGCGGAAAATCCGGATGCCGCCTACAAAGCGTTTATTGGTCGAATTTTACATTCTTATCCCACGACGGACCGTGAAAAAACATATAAAGAAATGAAAGAGAAATTACGGGTTGTTCAAATTAATCGAGATGGTAATATTCGTGCCGTTACGGAAGTCACTTGATTTTTTTGTATAGACGTTTCTTCTCTTATTAATGATCTCAATTGTTTTTATCTTCTTCTTGTGGAAAGATGATGGGTTTTCTGGGGATAATGTTTCTGATTTTTTAAGAATCCTCTTAAAATGTTTATTTTAAAACTTTCCTACTTTTTTATTTTAGAATAAAAAAGAAACCCACCGGCCTAGCCGGCGGTTCTGCATTAACGCCTGTAAGGCTCAAAATACCAGCGAACGCCTTAAGGGCGTACAACAATCTGACCGGGCGACAATTACTTGCTACCCGTAAACGGGTCTAAATCTAAAGTAAGTTGACTATTTTCAGCATCTTCTTTTAACTGATTTTTGATGTATTCCGCTATCTTTTTATCATTTTTTCCGGCTGTATCGACATAATATCC
>CASECF010000059.1 GCA_949286245.1 uncultured Alphaproteobacteria bacterium | reverse complement strand
GATTGATAACACACCGATAATGGCAAGGACACCGAGCATCTCTACCATGGAACGGCCTGATTCAGCGTCTTTTTTATTTGGGGTTATTTTTTGTTTTACAAAGAACTCTTTTAGTTTCATTTTTCTCTCCCTTCGGTTCTTGTCTGCTTCAAAAAAGGTTCCTTTTTTATACACCCAAAGATAACGGAAAATCAAGCTGTTTTAAGCAAAAATGTGTTTCAAAATTTAAATTTAGGAAATATCGAAAAGAGCTTCTATAGGGGCTAAAATCAAGAAACTTATTATAATAAATATCTTATTTTAAGAATGATTTATTCAATCTTCCTTTTATTCGTCCGATTGAGCTTGATTGGGTTGTTCCAATTTAACCGCCTTTGTTTTGCGAGATACTTTGGGGGCTGTTTCCAAACTGGTTTTTTGAGCTTGCTTATAGAATTGATCCAACCGTCTTCTAATCTTTCCGTTAATACTATTTGCCGGATATTTCCCTTTTTCATCCGGTTCACCGATGGGAAGCCCCGATAAAACAGATAACCCTTCATCAATTGTCGAAACCGCATAAATATGAAACTTCTTTTGTCGAACAGCTTCAACAACTTGAGGATCCAACATTAGGTTTTGAACATTGCTTTTGGGTATAATGACCCCTTGTTCACCCGTTAAGCCATTCATTTGACAAACAGAAAAGAACCCTTCTATTTTTTCATTGACGGCACCGACAGCCTGAACTTCTCCCAACTGATTGACGGAGCCCGTTACGGCTAACGCCTGATTAAGCGGAATATCTCCGATGGCTGATAGTAAACAGTAAAGCTCGGTAGAGGATGCCGAATCGCCGTCCAACTCCGAATAAGATTGCTCAAAAACCAAACTGGCATCTAAAGAAATCGGAACACCGGCAGAAAAGCGACTGGCTAAGTAGGAGGATAAAATCAAAACCCCTTTTGAATGAAGAGCACCACCCAATTCGGCTTCCCTTTCGACATCAATGAAATTTCCTTGTCCCAATCGAACCCGACACGTCACTCTGTTCGGTCTTCCAAAAGCAAATGAACCATATTCGTGAACAACCAATGCGTTTAGTTGACCGATTTTAAATCCGCCTGTATCAATGCCGATAATACCTCGGCGAACTAAATCCAATAGGTCGTCTTGCATAAAGCCCGTACGTTGTCTTTTGGCTTCCAGCGCTTGTTCTATATGCTCCGGTAAAACGTCTTTACTTTTGGTTGATTTGGCAAAATAAGAGGCTTCTCTCATCAGATCTTGAACATGAGTCATATAGGTGGTTAGGTGCATACAGTCACCGGATAAACGAGAAGCATATTCTAAAACACGTTTGAGAGCAGAGACAGAAAAGGGTTTTAATTTTTCGGATTGAGCAAAACGTGTCATTAACTGACCATACAAGCGTTCTGTTTCCAATGATCGATCCATTTTTTCCGCAAAACGAGAGTGGATTTTAAAGAGCTCCCCGAACTCGTCATCTTGTTCTATCAATGCATAGTACAAATCAGGCTCCCCGACTAAAATGATTTTAATATTGAGCGGAATGGCGGCCGGTGTGAGCGAGATAATATCAAAAACAGAATTATCGTCCGTTCCCGATTCGATTTTAATTTGCTTTGAAAAAAGGCTCCTTTTTAAAGCATTCCAAACATAGGGATTGGCTAGAAGTTCACGTGCCTCAATCAATAAATATCCCCCGTTTGCCTGATGAAGGGCGCCGGCTCGAATCATTGAAAAATCCGTCATGAGAGAGCCGGATTTTTGTTGTCGTTCAATGCGACCCAGCAAATTAGATAATGTCGGATGATTCAAATGAAGAACGGGTGCTCCCGAATCCGGCTTATGCGATACCAATAGGTTGACTTGATATCGATCCCATAACGACTCTATTTGTTCGGCAATCATTTCAGGTGTTTGTTCTTCCGATAAGGAGGTAAACAAGCCGATATTTGCCAAAAGATCTGTCCGAACAGCTTCTAAATGTGTTTTAATAACCGGAAACTTCGCATAATTTTTGAGAAGAGGTTTCATTAAAGCATCAATTTCTTTTGAGGCGATTTTTGTGTGCAGTTCTTCTATCTGTATTTGTTGGACGGTTTCCCAATTCGGTGCCTCTTTTAAAGCAGTTTCCAATTTTTTTTGAGAAGATTGCATGTCTTCCAAAATGGTCTTTCTCTCCTCTTTGGGTAATGCATTAAATCGCTCCGGAGATAACTTCTTCCCTCGTTTCATCGGAGCTAATGTAATTCCGTTTTCTAATTGAACGACGCATACATTCGATGTTTCAACTGACTTTTTTATCGCTTCAAAATAGGAGAGGCGTGCATGATTAACCTGTTGCTCAATATGAGCCAACTGTATTTTATAAGCTTCATCCAAAAATAATGCCGGAACAGTTAATTTGAAGCCCGCAATCATCTTTTGAATATCTTTTGCAAACTGACGACCTAAGCCGGCAGGAAAATTCAGAGCGATCGGTTGATACGGAGAATCAAAATTATTTAAAAAACACCAATCATCCGGCGTCTTTTGCCGAACAGCAAATTTCTTGATTTCTTGAAGGGTTAATACGGTTCTTCCGACCCCTTTGGGCCCCGCACAGAAAATATTATATCCTTTGGCCGAAATTTCCATTCCGAAACGAATAGCCTTTAAAGCTCGATCTTGACCGATAACCAGTGTTTTCCCCGTGAAGCTTTTAATATCCTTTTCTGTTAATGCAGAAGGCGTGTAAATTTGTTCAGCCGTTAGTTCTTTTATCATTTCTTTCTCCATGTTTCTCAAAGTTATAGCCTTTTTTTTGCAGAAAAAAAAGAACTTTGTCAAAAATGCCGAAAAAAAGTTGTTAAAAGGCGTTTTTTTGTATCTTTTTATTTTCAAATATTGTATACTGGCTCCGATTTGGAATGATTATTTAAATGAGAAAGAAGGAAGAATAAAATGATGAAGTTAACGATTGAACGAAGCCTTATTTTAAAAGCCTTGTCGCATACTCAAAGTGTTGTGGAGCGGCGTCAAACCATTCCTATTTTATCCAATGTTTTTCTTGAAACAACTGGAAATGAACTGCTGTTAAAAGCAACGGATAGTGAAATCGAAATTTCTGAGAAGATACCGGCTTCCGTGGAGGAACAGGGTTCTGCAACGGTTCCTGCTCATAAATTATATGATATTGTTAAAAAATTACCGGACGGTTCTCAGTTGCAGTTCAGTTTGATGGAAAACGGTCAATTCTCCATCGTGTGCGGTCGCTCTCGATTTTCTTTGTCCAGCTTGCCTGCAAATGGCTTCCCTTCCATTCAACGTGATGAATCGGAGTTTCCTTTTACATTTACAATAACGTCCGAAGATTTGTCGGGGCTGATCAATAAAACAAGTTTTGCCATTTCCATGGAAGAAACACGATACAATTTAAACGGAATTTATCTTCACCAAAAGGAGGGTGACCAATCAGCATTGGTAGCTGTCGCAACTGACGGACATCGATTGGCTTGCGCTCGTATTCCGTTGCCGGCTGGAGCCGATGGTATGCCGGGGGTTATTATCCCTCGTAAAACAATCGGAGAAATTTCAAAATTGGCAAATGAGTTGGGTGAAACGGTGAGGGTCTCTTTATCAACCTATCAAATTTGCTTCAAGGTGGGAGATATTGTTTTATCTTCTCGATTGATAGATGGTACTTATCCGGAGTATGAGAAGGTTATCCCTGTTTCTAACGATAAAATTTTGGAAGCAGATACACAAACTTTGTCCGCTGTTATTGAACGTGTTTCTGTTGTATCTGAAAGATCACGTGGGATTAAGTTATCCATACAACCTAACATGATACAAGTTTTTGCCGCTTCTGCCGATGAAGGTTCGGCTGAAGATGAAATGGAAGTTGTTTATCAAGGAGAATCATTTGATATCGGATTTAATTTTAGATACTTATTAGATATTTTGGGACAAATTAAAGAAGGAACGGTTCGTCTTAAATTGCAAGACGGGATTTCTCCGGTTGTTCTTCAAGATGCTTCCGATGATACCGCCCTTTATGTTTTAATGCCGATGCGCGTGTAGGATTTGTGCAATCTATGGTAAAAACAGGGATTTTGCGACTTCGTTTAACCAATTTTCGGTCCTATGAATATTTGAACCTTGAATTCGGTTCTTCTTTTCGGCCGGTTGTTTTAACGGGGCATAACGGTGCCGGAAAAACAAATATTTTGGAGGCGGTCTCTTTTTTGACCCCCGGAAAGGGGTTGAGAAGTGCTCGTCTTTCAGATGTAGCGCGCCGAAAAACGGCGGAGACCCTTTTAAATGCGGATATAGCCTGTTTGCCGGAACGATGGAGCGTTATGGCCGATCTTCAAACACATACCGATCAAGTGCGGTTAGGGACGGGAACGATTGATGGAACTGACCGCAGACAGGTTCGAATTGATGGTAAAAATGTTTCAAGGCAAAGTGAACTCGGACGCTATTGTAAGTGTTTGTGGTTGACACCGGCTCAGGATCGATTGTTTTGCGGAGATCCTGTTGCCAGAAGACGCTTTTTGGATCGTTTGGTTCAGGCGTTTGACGAGGGGCATGCACAACGGTTGAGCGAGTATAATGCGGCTTTCAAGCAGTGGAGTTGTTTGTTGCGAGAAGGTCGTTTTGATCATTCTTGGTTGACGGCATTGGAACGACAACTTGTTTCGTCCGGAGTAGCTATTGCAGCCTCCAGATTAGATGTTATTCATCGAATTTCGACTTATTTAATACAATCGGAAAATTCTTTGTTCCCGACGGCGGAAGTTATTCTGACAGGGGTTTTAGAACAACAGCTTTTAACTCGTTCGGCTTTGTGTGTTGAAGAAGAGTTTGCCGAGAGATTAAAGCAATCACGCAAGGTTTATGCTGATGGGGGAAGTGTTGCCGGACCTCATACGGCGGATTTTAAGGTGATACACGCTCAAAAGAATATGGATGCGGCTTTATGTTCCACGGGGGAACAAAAAGCCTTGCTTTTATCGATTATTTTAGCGGAAATGAAAACGCAAATGCATGAACAGGGACAATGTCCGTTGTTGCTCTTAGACGAAGTTTCCGCTCACTTAGATGTCAAACGGCGGAATACACTGTTTGATATTTTAGCGGATTTACCGACACAAGTTTGGATGACGGGAACGGATCCTTTTAGTTTTTTACATCTTTCAAATCGAGCTGTTTTTTATGATGTGGAAGATTCAAATCTCAGTTTACAAAAAGTAGCATAGAGGGGAAAATATGACTGAAACAGATATTAAGCAGGCAGAAGCCGAATATAACGCCGATTCAATTAAAGTTTTAAAAGGATTGGATGCGGTTCGTAAACGTCCCGGAATGTATATCGGTGATACGGATGACGGAACGGGTCTTCATCACATGGTGTATGAAGTTTTGGATAATTCCATTGATGAAGCGTTAGCCGGATATTGTGATCGAATTGATATTATTTTAAATGCAGATGGATCCGTGACGATTATTGATGATGGTCGAGGCATGCCAACCGATATTCATAAAACCGAAGGGGTTTCGGCAGCAGAAGTGATTATGACACAACTTCATGCCGGTGGAAAGTTTGATAATAATTCGTACAAGGTTTCCGGTGGGTTGCATGGAGTTGGTGTTTCGGTCGTGAATGCACTCTCTGATTGGTTGGAGCTCCGTATTTGGAGAAATGATAAAGAGCATTTTGTTCGGTTTGAAAACGGAAACACGGTAGCCCCGCTTGCAGTTGTCGGAGAAACTATCGGAAAACATGGTACGATGGTGACCTTTTATCCTTCTAAACAAACCTTTTCGAATATTACATTTGATTTTGATACGTTGGAACATCGGATTCGCGAATTGGCTTTTTTAAATTCGGGTGTTCGATTGCATTTGACGGATAATCGCTCCAGTGAAGCCAAGACAATGGAATTCCATTATGATGGGGGTATTTTGGAGTTTGTTCGGTATTTGAATCGCTCCAAAAATTCATTGCATGATGCTCCGTTTGATTTGTCCGGAGAAAAAGACGGTATTACCGTTGAAGCGGCTTTTGAGTGGACGGACGGGTACCATGAAACATGCCTTTGTTTTACAAATAACATTCCGCAACGAGACGGGGGAACGCATTTGGCCGGATTAAGAGCCGCTTTGACACGAACCATTAACAATTATGCTCAAAATTCCGGTTTAACAAAGAAAGAAAAGGTTGATTTGGCCGGAGAAGATATGCGAGAGGGATTGACGGTTGTGTTATCTGTTAAGGTTCCGGATCCGAAATTTTCGTCACAAACAAAAGACAAACTGGTTTCTTCCGAGGTTCGTCCGGTTGTTGAGGGTATTGTCGGGGATAAATTGGAGCAATGGTTTGAGGAGCATCCTGCAGAAGCGCGCAAGATTATCGGAAAAGTCGTTGAAGCTGCCGCAGCTCGGGAAGCCGCCCGAAAGGCTCGTGAATTGACAAGACGAAAGGGAGCTTTGGATATGGCCTCTTTACCGGGGAAATTGGCGGATTGTCAGAGTAAAGATCCGGCAGATTCTGAGATTTTTATCGTTGAGGGAGATTCAGCGGGTGGTTCTGCCAAACAGGGACGGGATCGAACACATCAGGCGATTTTACCTCTTCGAGGAAAGATTTTAAATGTGGAGCGAGCTCGGTTTGACAAAATGCTTTCTTCGGCGGAAATCGGAACGATTGTGACGGCTTTAGGCACGGGAATCGGTCGAGATGATTTTAATATTGACAAGATTCGGTATCATAAGATTATCATTATGACGGATGCCGATGTTGACGGAGCTCATATTCGAACACTCTTGTTAACGTTTTTCTTCCGTCAAATGCCAGAGGTTATTGAGAAAGGGTATGTTTATATTGCACAACCGCCTCTTTATCGAGCTAAGCGGGGGAACTCAGAGATTTATTTAAAAGATGACAAGGCGATGGAAGAATATCTGATTCAAGTCGGGACGGCAGATACGGTTTTGGTTATGGCGGATGGGACACAAATAGCGGGGAGCGATTTGGTTCATCGTGTTGAACAGGCCAGAACAGCCAGAAATTTGATTTTATCCATGTCAAAACGGGTTCCGTATCGAATTATCAGTCAGATGGCGATCATGGGGATGTTTAGTTCGGGTAAAGTGTATGATGACACGTTTGTCGAACGATTGGATTCCATGGAGCCGGAGTATGAACGTGGTTGGAAAAGTGAATATACTGATCAAAAGGAATTTGTGTTTACACGGACATTAAGAGGCGTGACGGAGCGATTTGTCGTTGATCAGACACTTCTTAATTGTGCAGAGGCTCGGTTATTAGATGAAATGTCGTCAGATTTAAAAGAATTTTATCAAAAGCCGGCTATTTTGAGAACAAAAGACGGAGATATGCCGATTTACGGGCCTGTTGCATTGGCTGAAGCGATCTATAAGGTGGGTCGTAAAGGAATAGCGATTAACCGATATAAAGGATTGGGTGAAATGAACCCGGAGCAGTTATGGGAAACGACATTAGATCCGAATGCCAGACGGTTGTTGCAGGTAAAAATCACGCATCAAGACGAGGCGGAACAAGTCTTTTCGTGTTTAATGGGTGATGTGGTTGATCCGAGAAGAGAATTTATTCAACAAAACGCTTTAGATGTTGTGAATTTGGATATTTAGAAAAAGGGCAGATTTAAAAAGCGGGGTGTATTGTATGCACCCCGCTTTTTTGTCAGAAACTAAAATTTATTTATTCCAATCCGCAATGTTTGAGTCCGTAATTTTGGTTAACATAACATTGGTTTTATTGTAGGTTCCGTGATAACGTATTCATTTTGAATATGAATTGGTTTTATTATTTTTGTATACATTTTGTAAAAATAGATTGAAAAATATTTTTTTTAAGGTATAATGAGAGTATATCAAAAGAAAGGAGCCTATTATGTCTTGGTTAAGAGAAGTTTTACTGACAGCTGGTTTGGCAACAGCGGGAACCGGTGTTTTAGTGACACAGGATGGAGCAGAAAAAACATCATGGGATGGGGATGGTAAAATAATGGAGACAACTCCGCCGAGGGTTCAAGTTGTTTCAAAAGATCAAAAAGGATCGGATCAGGGGTCTGTCAAAAGCGATGGTGTATTGACCGAGACGATTGATACGATAACGCCTTCTCTTGTCGTTGATCCTTTGGGCTTAGAACCGGCAGTATCGTCTTCATCGGGAACAGAGCAAAAGGTTTCTCAAGAAACGACTGTACAATTTATTGAAGTTTCAGAAACAAGTGATCGAGCTGAGGAGAAAAGTGAAAAAGGTCCTCAACCGGATCGAATACCGACACAAGAAGCGGTTTCTTTGCCGTATCCGGCTCAAGAACGGCAAGGATTAAGAGTTTTACCGGCTTCCATGTTTTTGGCTCAAGAAGGGGCTGAGAAAGTTCGAACGGGGCGTGTTATTGTGTTTGAACAGGGGGCCAGAGGAGCGTATTATATTGATTCGTTAGAGATTTGCTCACGATATCAGACTTCCGGCCGAGGAGAAATGACAAGTTCATTTACTTTTAGATCGCCACGTCATTCTCATCTGGGTGGACATAACGGATCAAATATTGCGGAAAGAAGTGCTAAGCCTTCGGCTCTTTTAAATATTGTGATGGCTAATCCGAATGAAGAAGCTGGTGCTTTAATGACACTTTGGTTTGAAGGAAGTCAATGTGATGTTTATGAGACACCTGTTCGTGGGAGCACACTGATTGGTTTGGCAGAAGGAGAAACAAAGGTAATTGGTATTTCAAACGGATCTCCTTTTGTTGTGTCTCCGGAGACACCTTTATATGCAGCGATTGTTGCTCAGGCTAATCACTATGATACGAAGGTTTTTGACTATGCCGGTTGGGGAAAAATGGGCCCTAAAAAGGTGACGTTGGTTGAGAATTTAACACCGGAGCGACAAGAGTGGTTAGAACAAGAAGAGGCTAGGAAACAAGCCGAGGCGGTCGCTCGATTAAAAGCCACACAAGAGAAAAAACCGCAACCAAGAAAACTGCAACCGACACAAAAAAAGGATATTCCGACACAACAGATTATTAAGGTGTATGGTGAAAAAACAAAATAGCAGGTCTTAGAATATTGACTTCTATTAAAAAGAGTTTACAAAACACTTAAGAGGTGTTATAATCATAGAGAGGGTTATTTAGAACCGATATTCAGAAAGGAGAAACAGTCATGGGTTGGTTTAAAAGTACTTTATTGGTTGGGGGGATTGCCGGTTTAGGATTATCTTTTTGGGGTGCTGAAAAAGACGCCGCCGAAAGACGGGCCTCCTTGGCAGGGGATCAAATGACGGAAACAACTTATCAGACAACCCCTGATCATATGAAAAGCACTCGTGAAGAAGCACCTAAGATGAAGGTTCGTCCCGGTAATTTTCACGCATTGGCGGATGGTCCGGTTGAAACAGGACGATATGCCAATGGTGTCAGTCATCGTGTTTTATTGAATGATACGATGACACACCAAGAACAACCTCAAAGGGCAAAAGAGTTCTTAACGCAAACAGGGGATGAGAAAGTCCGAACAGGTCGGGTTATTGTGTTTGAAAAGGGAGGTAAGGGAGCTTACTATGTTGATTCATTGGAGATTCAGACACGGTATCAGACAAAAGGGGATCGTAAAATGGAAAGTGCCTTTACGTTTCGGTCTCCGCGTTTAAAGTACTTGGGGGGACATAGAGGTAGCGGGACTGCAAGGGAGCGAGAAGCGATGCCGAGCGGTACTTTCAATATTGTTATGGCAAATCCGGATGAACAGCAAGGTGTTTTGATGACAATTTCTTTTAAAGGGTCATCTTGTGATGTTAAGGAAACAGCCGTAAAGACAGAACGATTGATTGGATTGGCCGAGGGTGAAACGAAGGTTATCGAGGTTTCAAACGGATCCGCTCGTATTATTGCACCTAATACACCGCTTTATCGAGATATTGTTAAATATGCGGATGATCCGGATGTGCATACATATGATACGGCAAAAGCCGGAGAAATAGGTCCTAAGAAGGCGATTATAGTTGAGAACGATACTCCGGAAAGTCGTTTATGGAGAGCCCAACAAAGCAAGGGAGCCCAAGCTTCTTTGAATCAGCAATTGAAAAGTGCTCAGGTTAAGATGGCAGAGAATCAAAAGAAAATTGATGCGAGAAAGGCCTCAATTGAAAGAAAGCGCCAGACGGCAGGAAGATAGAGTTCTCATATCTAAGATAGAAAAGCCCCCTTTTTTGGGGGCTTTTTATATCTGAAAGTGATTTGTAAGTATCATATTTTTTCTCTAAAGAATGAGTGGCTTTGGGTGTTTGAATTTTCAAAAAATAAATTTTTTATAAAAAAGAAAGCCTGAAGAATATTTAATCCATTATTATTTTTTTTATCAAAGAAACGAAATTATTTTTAAGATAAAAATGAATAAAAACACCCTTGTCGAGAGTACAAAGATGTTTTTAAAATTGGAAAAACATTTCAAATATTTCGAAAGATAAAATAAAAAATTTTAATGTTTTTCAAAATTTAAAAGGAGAGAAGAAGTTCCAATAGTGTCATGATCTGATTCATCAACATATACTCCATCGACGAATTTATTTCCTGCTACAGACTTGATAGCATTATAAGTCCCTTCACTCATAGGACCCGTTATAACGACACTTCCATCTTGATATCCCCGCATATCTTTTGCTCCGGCGACATTTCTACTTGTTGTCGCTTCATTCATATTGGCACAGATGTCAGTCCAATGACACTCTGATTTAGACATGGCAATAACGGCGACTTTAGAGGCGACATCAAGAATTTCATTAGCCCGATAGCGGTTCATCGCCATGGTATAGCCGGCAATCCCGCCAATTGACAATACCCCAATGATGGCAAGAACACCGAGCATCTCCACCATGGATCGACCGTCTTCAGCGTCTTTTTTATTTGGGGTTATTTTTTGTTTTACAAAGAACTCTTTTAGTTTCATTTTTCTCTCCCTTCGGTTCTTATCTGTTTCAAAAAAAGGATCGTTTTTTTGAAACGGTTTTTAGATCAAAAAAACCTTGAT
>CASECF010000058.1 GCA_949286245.1 uncultured Alphaproteobacteria bacterium | reverse complement strand
CTTTCTTCCTTCCTTTTTTTCTTCCTTTCTTCCTTCCTTTAATGATAAGCATATCAGGAAAGATGCTCTTTTGAAAAACGCTGTTTTGCATGGGATGGTAGGGTCCGACACTTCCAGGCGGAAGTTCAAACAAGGAGAGAGACATTTGAGCGTTGTTTCTTAAATATCAGATTGTTATAAAAATAAATGAAAAGCTTTAAAACGGGCATAAAAAAACCGTCAAAAATGACGGCTTAAATGGCGGGAGTGAAGGGGCTCGAACCCTCGACCTTCTGCGTGACAGGCAGACGCTCTAACCAACTGAGCTACACCCCCAAAAGTAATGTTTATTCTTTTATCAGATTTTTTTTTAGATTGCAAGATATTTTTTAAAAAAAAAGGATATTTTTTTATTATATATTGTTTTTATTTGTTATTTTTGTTTTTTTTATATGGTAAATAGGGAAATTTTGTTAGGGAAGGTCGTCAGATCTCATTTTTTATGGACGGTATTTATATTTCTCTTGAAGCCAATGCGTGAATATGCTAGATTCTCACTATGAGTAATACATTGTTTTCCGGTTTAACAGAAAAGCCTTTGGCGGATCGAATACGTCCGACAACTCTTTCCGAGGTTGTGGGACAGTCTCATTTATTGGGAGAAAAGGCTCCGTTGATGAGAATGATTCGCTCAGGTCATTTGTCCTCTTTTATTTTGTGGGGACCTCCCGGATGCGGTAAGACAACAATTGCACGTATTTTAGCTCAAGAAACAAATCTTCATTTTGAATCTCTTTCGGCTGTTTTTTCGGGTGTGGCAGATTTGAGAAAGGTTTTTGACGGGGCCGTATCCAGAAGGAGAATGGGGCAGGGAACACTTCTGTTTGTAGATGAGATACATCGGTTTAATCGGTCTCAACAAGACGCCTTTTTGCCGTATGTGGAAGACGGAACGATTATATTGGTCGGAGCAACGACTGAAAATCCCTCATTTGAGTTGAATGGAGCCTTGCTTTCCAGATGTAAAGTCTATGTTTTAAATCGATTGGATGATGAAGCATTAGAGCTTTTATTAAAGCGTTCGGAGGCGGTGTTAGAAAAGACTCTTCCTTTGGATGAAGTGGGGAAAGCGTATTTAAAAAATTTAGCAGATGGGGATGGGCGTTATTTTTTAAATTTGGTAGAAGCTGTGTTGAACTACGCAGAACCGAATGAAATATTGGATTGTCAGGAATTGGAAAGACTTCTTCAAAAACGCCTTCCGAATTATGATAAATCAGCAGAGGGACATTATAATTTAATATCGGCGTTGCATAAATCTTTGAGGGGATCGGATCCGGATGCCGCTCTTTATTGGTTGGCACGCATGGTAGTGGCCGGTGAGGATATGAAATATATTTTACGTCGCTTGACTCGATTTGCCAGTGAAGATGTCGGGCTTGCAGATCCGATGGCATTAGTTCAGGCTCATTGTGCTTGGGATTCATATGAACGGTTGGGTTCTCCGGAGGGAGATTTGGCGGTTGCCGGTTTGGTGGTTTATTTGGCAACGGCTCCCAAATCAATAGGGGTTTATCGGGCGTGGAATGAGGTGAAACAAGTTGCTGTCAGGACAGGTTCTTTGATGCCTCCCAAACACATTTTAAACGCACCGACACGTCTCATGTCAGAACTGGGGTATCACAAAGGATATCAATATGATCCGGATACAAAAGACGGATTTTCCGGTCAAAATTATTTTCCGGAAGGTATGAACCGAGAAACTTTTTATAGACCTGTTGAAAGAGGTTTTGAGAGAGAAATCAAGAAAAGACTTAATTATTGGAATGAATTGCGAAGAAAGAAGCAAGGTTTAAAAGAGTGATATTTTTTTGGAAAAAAGATATAAAAAAAGATTGAAATATCCAAAAATTGAGGCTATACAGAAAAAAGAGGGAGTTATTTATGAGCCAAGTGAAGTATGAGACTGTTCTGGACAAAGATGATCAAATCCGCTTGGATCGCTGGTTTCAGCGATATTACCCCGAATTAAAAAACGGTCAGTTGCAGCGATTGTTGAGAGGAAAAAACATTCGTGTCAACAATCAAAAGTCAACGGCTGATTATCGTTTGAAAGCCGGTGATGTGCTGAGAATTCCCCCGATGGAAGTTTCTCGAAAAATTGATTTGCCGAGAGATATTTCTAAAGCCGATATTGATTTTATGCGATCTTTGGTTATTTATAAAGATGATGATGTTCTGGTTTTAAATAAACCGGCGGGAATAGCCGTTCAAGGAGGGACAAAAACAGATCGCCACATTGACGGCATGTTGGATGCTCTCCGATTTGATAAAGAGGAACGACCTCGTTTGGTTCATCGATTAGACAAGGAAACATCGGGTGTTTTGGTTCTTGCCAGAACGGCAAAAGTTGCGACAAAATTGGCGGATTCCTTTTCTTCACGTTTAGCACGAAAAATTTATTGGGCAGTTGTTGTCGGCAAGCCAAAGCTATTGAGTGGGAAGATTGATGCTCCGTTATCTAAACTTTCTTCCATCAAAGGGGGAGAACAAATGCGAGTTGATTTTAATTGCGGTCAAAAGGCTCAAACGTTGTATCGGGTTTTGGATTCTTTGGGTCATAAGGCTAGTTGGTTGGAACTTTCTCCCTTGACCGGTCGAACACACCAATTACGCGTTCATTGTCAAACGATGAATACACCGATTGTCGGGGATGTTAAATATGGGGGTGACCGATCTGTTTCTCTAGGTCTTGCCAATGAGCGAAAAATGCATTTGCATGCCAGAGCCATTCGTATTCCTCATCCGACAAAAGGGTGCTTGGAGGTGACAGCTCCGTTGTCTCGACACATGAAGGAGACTTTTGAGTTTTTAAATTTTGATGAAAAACAAAGTATTGATCCATTTAGCTATTTTGAAAAGGATTAGAAAATGAAAATATTTTTGAAAATTTTTGTGGGACTTCTTATTTTGTTGGTTTTGGGTGTTTGTGTTTTCTTATGGACATTTGATTTAAACCAATATAGGGACGTTATTACGGAAAAGGTTGGGACGGCTCTCGGAAGATCTGTTAAAATTGAGGATATGGAGTTAAAATTATCTCTTATCCCAACCGTTAAAGTGAAAGGTATTTCCATCTCTAATCCGGAAACTTTTAAGGAGAATGATCCTTTTGTTGTGATCGATACGGCAGAGGTGACAATCGCTGTTATGCCGTTTATTATGGATCGTATTATTCAAGTTAATGATTTCCAAGTCGGTAAGGCTAGTGTTAATTTAGTACAAAATAAAAATCAGAATAATTGGACTTTTGTGTCTAATTCATCGCTTCCTTCAAAAAAAACAACTGCTTCAGTTGGGACATCGGCCACTCAAAATGTGAATGTCTTAATTGATGAAATGTCGGTTGAAAGTATTTCTATTCAAGATTTGTCCGTTTCTTATGATGATGGTTCTCAAAAACAAGTTGTTCAAATCAAAGATTTTCTGTTGAAACAGTTAAAAGCGATTTCCATGACGGTTGTTTATAATAAACAAAATATCAAGTTGTCGGGAACACTGAATGAAGTGACAGATCTGATTTTGCAGAAGCCGGATTATGTGTTTAATTTGGAGGTGGATGCTTTTAATTTGAAATCGCAGATTTCCGGAAGTATTGGGAATACAAAGGATTTTAGTAATTTATTATTTAATTTGACTTCAACGGCTTCTAATGTGAAAAATATTTCCATTTTGCCGATGAAAGAGGCTTTACCAAGTGTCGGGATGAAATTATCAGCAACGGTTCAAGGGGATCTTCAAAGCGGATTTTCTATCTCTCCGCTTGCTCTTCAATTTGATGAAAAATTAAAAATTGATTTAGATTCTTCTGTTTCTGCTTTAATGGAGAATCCCACTGTTTTTGCAAAAGGAACGATTTCTTTGTCGGACCCGAATTTGGCTCAAAAATTTGGATTAAAACCCTTGGAGGCTCAAATTGAAACAACTCTGAACAAATCAGAAATACAGGTTGCTTCGGCTTCATTGATTGCCGATAAATCAGATTTGAATTTGGTTGCTAATATCTCATTGAAAGATAAAATTCCATTTGTTAGAGCTAATATTTCATCCGCTTATTTTAATCCTGCCGATCTTTTCGCAGAGACACAGGTGAGCTCTGGAGGGACTTCTGTCTCAAAAGGAAAGGCACAAAATAACTCGATCTTTTCGAGTGATAAAATTGATTTTTCGGCTTTAAATTTATTAAATGCCAATATTCTCTTTCAGATGAATCATTTAAAATTGACTGATCAAATAAATGGATATGTCTCTTTTTCCGGCAATGCTCGTTTACAAGATGGGTTGTTAACAGTTGATCCGTTGAAAGTCAGTGCTATACAGGGGATTATGGATGGATCTTTAAGTGTAAATGCTAAAAAGATGCCGGCTCAGATTTCTTTATCCTTACAAGGGGAGAATATGAAATTGGATGATGTTAAGGGGTTGTCTGATATTTTAGAGGGATCTGTTTTAAATATGGAAACGTCTTTAAAAACATCAGGCGATTCAATTAAATCTTTTGTTAATACTTTAAATGGTCAGATTATTTTAGAAGTGACGGAAGGGACAATTGTTAATCAGTGGTTTAATTCTCTTCCGGAAGCTGTTGGATTAGTGGCACAACGAAAGTCTGTTTCTTATTCCACGACAGATCAAGAAAGCAAATTAAATTGTGCAGCTGTTAATCTGAATGTCAAAAATGGACTTATCAAAATGGATAAAAGTGTTGCCATTGAAACATCTACGATTAATTTCGCTGTCAGTGGTGATGTTGATTTACCTAATGAGAAATTATCTGTTTCGATGGTTCCTTCCGTCTCTCAATTCACTCAGGAGACTAACAATAAATTGTCATTAGCACAGATTATTCGTATTGAGGGTCCTTTTACGCAATTGAAACCTAAGTTGGATACTCAGGGGATTGTGAAAGAAGCTGCTCAACAAGGTGTTCGTCAGCTGTTGGATCGTGTCGGAGAGAAAACAGGTATTCAAATCCCTTCAAACGAGTTGTCTCAATCAACCGCTTTGGTGGGGTTATGCGAACAAGCTTTGGGTCGTAAGCCGAAGGGAAATGTTTCTGAAATTCCGGTTGTTCAACCGGTTCAACGCCAAACAACTTCCTCACCCTCTGCTGAAAAAACTAAAAAGCCGATTTCTTCAAAGGATCAGTTTAAAGAAGAGTTGATGAAATCTATTTTTGACTCTTTAAAAAAATAAAATAAAGCCCCGTTAACGGGGCTTTTACATTAAGGAGATGTATTAATGCTTATTCATATTTTTGTTTCCGGAAGGGTTCAAGGGGTTGGGTATCGTGCTTGGGCTCAAAGAACGGCCCAAAGTTTAAATTTATCAGGATGGGTTCGTAATCGGATAAACGGGCAGGTTGAAATATTGGCTGACGGAGATGATAAGAACATTGATTCTTTTTTAATGCTCTGTCGAAAAGGACCGTTTTTCTCTTCCGTTCGAGATATTTCTCCGGTTGTCGATTCGAAGGCGGTTGTCATGCCGATTCAACAGGGGATTTTCACCATTGAGGGGACTGTTTGATTAAATTATTTTTTTAGCTCAATTATGAATAGTGTTTGATTTTTTTTATTAAAAATCAAAAATGAATGTATATAAGAGATAAATAAAATTATTCCGGTGTGCTCCAGTCTTATGAGAAGAAATTCAATCCTAAGCTTAATAAAAACATAGTTTCCGAAAGTTATACTCAAAGCAGGCTTAATAGGGTAGTGGAGCATATAATTAGCTCTTATAAATAAAACATAATTAAGCCATTTTTTATTGGAAAATTATGTTTGAAGAAGAAATTTAAACAAAGGGTTGCGTTGTTTTGATCGCATTCTTATTAAAGGCAGAATATGATAGATCTTAGTGTCGAGAATGTTGATTTTTTTGTGAGAGTAGAAGAAAATTAATATTTTTTTCAGAAAATTGTGATGTGTTTTCTTCATTTTTGAGATCTTGTTTAAGATAATTATAGTAGTCTTGGAGGGTTGAATTCTTAAAATCCGGAATATCCTTTAAAATATCGTGGAGATCAATCGCTTCTTTGACAAAGGTTGCCTCCATGTTGGAAAAGCCGATTCCGGTTCGATTAATGTCCCATTTGTTTAAGAATTTACCACATTTTTCCAGATAGAAGTCAAGAGAATTAAAATAAGCCTCATCACTTTCATAATCGGAAAAAGAGCTGTTTCTGATTTTAACACTTTCAGATAAAATGGATTTAAGGAGACGATCTTCATAAGTTTGTTTCCATTCGGGATCAATAAAGGGTTCATCGTCATTTAAATAGGCTTTAAAAAAATAAGCTTTTGTTTCTTGTTTTGCCCATCTTTTGGCCTTTTCTTGACGAACGCCTTTTTTGAGATATTTATCGTAATTTCTGTGATACATTTTGCCATAGAGATGATAGGGTTTAGGCAAAGAAGGGAATTGATCCAAGCCACATTCTGTTGCAACGTGCATCTCCGTTAAAAGACCATCAATTTCTCGGAGCTTATAGAGGGTGGCGTATTGATCAAACGTCAGATTATCCGGAAAATCAGGTTGATTATGATGTTCAATATCATGAGCGAGCATCATGGCCAGTCCAGCGACATTATTCTTTTTGACGAAATCACTATCGACATAGACAAAATTATCAATAGCTAACATGGCAATATCATTTTTTCGATTTTCCGAAGAAAAATTCAAGGATTTTAGATTTAGATTTGTCGGAGCTTTTTCAAAAACTTCACGTCCTTCTTCTGTGTTTAACATCATTTCAAAAGCTTCATTGAGTAAACGACTTTCACCAAAGTGAAAGAAGGGAGAAGAGGTTCTGGAGGCTAGAGCGTAAGCTTTTTTTTGATATTCTTCCTGAGACATTGTTTTGGGATAAAAATCCGAATGAATATTGATCTGAGTACAAGAAGCAATGAAAGGAAGAAGAGCAATCGTAGTCAGTAAAACAGATTTTTTAAACAGATTTTTTCTATTCTTCATAACGGAAATCCTCCCTGACTGAAACAGTATAACACGTATTAACTGTTTTGGCAAGTATTTTTATAAAATCAAAAACTATTACAAAATAAGAAAACGCAAATTTAACTGTTTTAGTTTATCAGTGATGGGATAGGGATATGTTTCATTTGTTTAACTTGAGAATTATATTCACGTATAATTGATTCTCCTTGCACCTCCACAATTAAAATGTCCTTAACAGACATCAAATCGCTTCTCGCGGCCGGATGAATATAATCCAAAATGATCGTGTTATTCTGGTTTCTATACAAAAGAGCATGTTCTCCGCCATCATAAATAATTGTTGGGCTTTCGGCATTTTCCAAGCGAGCCCGAATGAGTATCATAAGATGGCCGGCGGGATTCTTGAGAATATGATATTTTTTCTCTTGTTCAACCTTTTTTTGATCCATGTTCAGCCTCATAACAGTTATATAGTCTATATATCCTATATTATTTCATAAAAAGCCTAGAAAATCAATCGGAAAAGAGGAGATTTTTTTCTTTTTTTATGACAAAATCTTTGAAAAAAAAATACAAAATGAAAAGGCTCTAAAAAAATTAAATTAATTTTTTTATTTGCTCAATCAATCCTAATTTTTTGTCTTTGGAAATGAGTTTTTGAGGTTGTTTGAATGGGATAATTAATCCGTCTTAAATGATTGGATTGCTCGGCTTTTTTATAATATTCTAGAAAGGATTCCGGACCTTTTTTTGAGGCAAAGCGAAGGCGTATTGCTTTTCGAATTAAATCAGCTTTTTTGTTTTTTGAGGAAATTCCCGAAGAATTGATATCACTTTTTTTGAGAAAGCCTCCGCAACGATTAAGATAAAAATCTAGGGAGTTGGTGTAAGCAATTTGATCTTCCGACTTTTGCTCTTGAGGTGTTTTTAAGTGACGTTTTCCGGATAAAACTGATTTGAAAAGTCTGTCTTCATATCCTTTTTTCCAATGCGGATCAATAAATGAGGCCTCATCATTATTCATATATTCTTTAAAAAAATATGCTTTTGTTCGATACTTTGCAAGAGTGTAAGCTTTTTCTCTTTCTTTTATGTTTTTATTATAATGCGAGAGGTTTTCTCGAAAAACATTTTTATAATAATCATATACTTTACCTAATAAAGAAGGTTTTTTAAAATTTGATTCCGCATAAGCCTGCATGGCTGTTAAGTGAGCATCTACTTCCATCAATTTATAAAGAGTGGCATATTGATCAAACGTCAAGCCTTTTGGGATTTTGGGTTGATTAAGGTGTTCAAATTCATGTGGAAGCAGAATTGAAAGAAGATTAATATTCTCATCCGAGATGAGATCTTTGTTGACACCAATTGTTCGATTGAAGGCAAAAAGGCCTATTGTTTTTCTGTTTTCTTTTGAAAATGAGAATGATTTTATTGTGACATTTTCGGGAGATGAAACAAAAACATCACGACCTTCTTGGGTTGAGAGCATTTTTTCAAATGCTTGATTAAGATATCTGCTCCCCATTAGATCCCCAAAAGATGTTTGGGTGCGATTAGCTAAGTTGGTGGCTTTTATACGGAGTCTTTTTTGTGAAGGGAAGGGATATGTATTTTCGGGAATTTTTATTTGATACGTACAAGATGTCGCTAGAGAAAGGAGAGAAAGTAGATATGATAAGATTAAGCGTTTTTTTAGTTTTAAATAAGTATATTTTTTCATCTAAAATCCTCTGATGAGCATGAGAGAAGGAATAGTTTTGATTTTATTTTTTTTGAAGTTTCCTATCTTCTTACAGTGAGATATAAGGATATATCATTTTTCTGAGACAATTCTGCTGCGAATGAGCCATGTATTCACGTTTTTCATATTCTCTGGATGTTTAATATTTTGTTCGGTATAGCCCTTTTCGGCAAGCGTGTAGGCAGTCTTCAACGGAATATTCTTATAATTATCTTGAGATTTTTTTAAAGTATCCAACAAATTAACGGCTCTTTTTGTTATTTCAAAATCTTCATTTTCCTTATTGATACCGGTTTTATTGATATCCCATCTGTGTAAAAAAGGACCACATTCTTTGAGATAAAAATCCAAAGCGTTATGATAGGCGTTCTTTTCGGCTTGTGTTTGATCCTCTGGTTTTTTAAATTCTGTATTTTCAAAAATAATGGTCTCCATCATATAAGATTCATATGCTTTCTTCCACTTTGGCTCAATAAAACGATCACTATCATCGTCTCGTAAATAGATTTTGAAAAAATGCGATCTTGTCTCTTGTTTTGCCAGTTCTCTGGCTCTTTTGTCCGATATTCCGCTTTTGAGACGCTTATCCAGTTTTTCTCTATACATAGAGGCATATTCTCTATGTGGTTTGGATAGTATTTCATATCTTTGATCCAAGCCCCAATCAACCATCACTTGCATTTCAGTCATTCGACTGTCTATCTCTCTTAATTTATAAAGAGTTGCATACTGATCCAGTGTTAAACCTTTTGGCATTTTTGGTTGAATGGTATGCTTCATTTCATGAGCCAATATCAGGGGGAGAACCAGTTCATTTTCTTCCGATGTGAATTCGTTGTCGGCAATAATCGTCCTTTTTGTATCGTAAGCCATTTGAAAACGAGGGATATTCGAACGAGAAAAATCTGCCACAATTAAACGGAGATTATTCGGAACCTTTTCAAAGATTTGTCGGCCTTCTTCCGTGGACAGCATGGTTTTAAAAGCGTCTGTTAAAAGCTTTTCATCCGAAAAGTTAAAAAGAGGTGTATTTATTCTTGAAATAAAACCGCGTGCTTTTTCCAGATAGGCCTCTCGAGGCATGGACATAGAATCAAAGGACTGAGAATCTGTTAATTGGACACAAGATGTCATTAGCGGAAGAAGGGCGACCGTTTTGAGAAGTGAGGATTTGTTCATATATTCTTCTCCTTATTGCGTCATAAGCATCATGATGCGCTCATTATAGCATATTTTTAAGATTATTTCAATTTTTTAACTGAAATTCTTCGAAATGCAACCTAAAATGAGATCGAAAGCAAATATGAATATATTTTGTCACGAACGAGATTTCTTATTTTGCTTTAAATAAGCGTCCAGAATGTGTCTGTTTTGATTCTTTTTTAAATTTTTTACCGTGATTCCTTTTTCGATCAGGGGGAGGATTTCTACAAGAGGGAGGTTTCTATAATTTGGATCCGTCTCGAGGGCTTCTTTTAATTTGATGGACTGTTTTAGAAGATACAGTTTTTTATCTTGTTTATCGAATCCTGTTTTTTGAATTTCCCACTTGTGAAGAAAAGGACCGCATTCCTGCAGGTAAAAATTTAAATTTGAATCAAATTCTTTTCGAATTTTGGGGTTTTGGGATTCTTCCTTTGAAAATTTCATATCGGAGTATAAGATACTCTCCAAAGCTCGTATTTCATAATCTTTCTTCCATATCCAATCTATATGAGAATCGTCACTTACAAGATATTTCTTAAAAAAGTGAGCTTTTGTTTTTTGTTTTGCTAATTTTTTAGCTTCTTTTTTAGAATGGCCTTGCTTTGTAAATATTTCTAAATTCTTTTGATAAAGACGGGCGTATGAACGGTACTGTGGTTGATCAAACATTTGTACGGTTATTCCGATTTCGGTTGCTATCTGAAATTCTGTAAGACGTGCATCAATTTCTTGTAGTTTATAGAGAATTAAATATTGATCTAGTGTTAAATTATCAGGGATTTTCGGTTGAAGATGATGTTGTAATTCGTGTCCTAATGCTATTGTTATTTGATCCAAATCTTCTCGATTAATAAATTCAGAATCGGCCAGAATATAATTTTCGAAGGCTCCCATGCTGATGCCTTGTAAACCTTCTATCTCTTTGAATGAGTTGGCGATAAGTTTTAAGTCGGAGGGCGATTTCTTGAATATTTCTCTCCCTTCTTCCGTTAAAAGTAATTTTTTAAAAGCGTTATTTAAAATATTTTTTTCTTTAAAGCGAAAAAAAGGTGTTTCAATAGTACTTGAAAAACGCTTTGCCTTTTTGTGAAATTCATCCATTTCCGGTATTTTTGAAAGAAAATCCGAATCAATATTTGTTTGAGAACAAGCACTCAGAAACGGGAAGAGGGCAATTGTTCCCAATAATAACGATCTTTTGAAAAGTCTTTTTGGTTTCATTTGTGTTTCCTTTATAAGAATGACCTTGACTTTATTTTAGCACTTTTTTACGTTTTTAGAAATTTTTTAGTTGAGAAATAAAAATTTTATTGCATTATTTAAAGAGATCATTGTGAAATTCGGTTATTGCATTTTTTCTTTTTTTGAATAATCCTTTTTAAAAAGGAAGAAGAAATTTCTCTTTCGTTTATAGATTTTTTTAAATGATTGATTAGTCCTAAAAATTGAATGGTTTTTGTTATTTCTTTTTTATTTTTGTTGAGACCCAATCGATTGATCTCATAAATTTGAAGAAATAGGCCGGCTTTGTTGAGATAGAAATTGAGGACTTTGTCATATCTGGATCGTTCTTCCGTCGTTTGATTCTCTTTTGTTTTAAACGAAAGATTTTGAGTAGTTATAGAGTGAAGAATATATTTCTCATAGATCGCTTTCCAACGAGGCTCAATGAACGTTTCGGTTTCTGTATCCTTTAGATATTCTTTTATAAAATAAGCTCTTGTTTTTTGCTTTGATAATATAATGGAATTTAAGCGAGAATATCCTTGTTGTTCAAATTTCCTGTAGTTTTGATGATACATTCGTCCATAAAGACGAAATGAATCTGCCCATTTGAGATCTTGGTCAATTCCGAGCTCAACGGCGACTTGCATTTCTGTCAATCGGCTATCTATTTCTCTGAGTTTATATAAAGTTGTATATTGTTCAAATGTGAGCCCTTTAGGTATTTTGGGTTGAATACTATGTTCTATTTCATGGGCCAGTAGAATAGGAAGGAAAAACTTATTTTCATCAGAGACAAAAATAAAATTGGCTTGAATGGTATCTTTTTGATCAAAAGCCATTTGAAAATAAGGAATTCCTTGTTTCGAAAAATCTGTTACAATCAACTTTAAATAATTAGGGGCTTTTTCAAATATTTCTCTTCCTTCTGAAGTCGAAAGCATTTTTCTCAATGCTTCTTCCAAGAGTTTTTTCTCGTTTGTGTTTTGCGCAAAGGGTTTTATTCGATCGATAAAAGATTCTATCTTTAAGAAAAAAGCCTCAAATGAAACAGATGTTAACAATTTTTCTTTTGCGGAATATTTCATTAAACTACCTCTGTTTCCCTATGATATATTCTTTTATTGTTTTTGGCAATATTTTTTATTGTTTCCGAAAAATCAGCGATTAAGAAGGTAATAATTCACATAGAAGATGTTTTCTCCGTTTTGAATTATACATTCTGATCTTTGCTTTTTACATAACAAAAACAGGACCTTTTCGAAGGGGTTTGACCGGTGTCGGCTCATTGTTTTCGAGTTTTTTTCCGGAAGACGATTTTGACTTAGGAGATTTTTTTGTAGATTTTTTGGGAGTTGTTTTTTTCTTGGAGGACTGTTTTTTCACTGTTTGTTGTTCTTTTTTCTCGGCTTTTTGAACTTGATCTTGAGCAGTTTTCTCCGAATTGATTGCTTTTTCTTCGGGGATTTTCTCTTCTGATTTTTCTTGATCCGAATCCACCAATTGAAGAGTTGTTTCAAGTTGATCATCCGGATCTTGCATCATTTGTAAAAGCGGATCATCGGTTGTCCCTGAGAAAGCGCACTGTTCTTTTCCCACATACGGCAGAGCGGTATCAACCAAAAGGGAGGCGTAATAGGTTAGATCTCGGCATTCTTGAGGGGTAAACGAAAGTCGATAAGGTTTTATGGTGATTTGTTGTTCTTGTTCTTGATTGTCTTTTGATTCTTGAGAGGGATTTGTCGTAATATTGTTTTCCTGACAATAAGACAGGCAAGGATCTTTTGTGTAAAGATTAAAGATGATTCGTTTTTGGTCGATCATCCCGATAACAGCTGTTTTTCTGATTTCCGTTATGCTCCCCCCATTAGGAAGAGATGCTCCTTTTTTTACATGAATTTTATTTCCGGAAGAATCTTCTAAAACGGCGGTATCCATACCGGTTTCTAAGAGAATATATGGTTTTGATCGAAATCGTTGCTCTGTTTCTAAGACGGTTTGACATGGGCAATTTTTAAGTGCTTCATCCATCTGTTGTTTTTTGGGTTGAGCAGAGGGATCACAGGTAAAAATGGCTTTTTCCATTTGTTCTAAAGCGAGTTCCTTAGAAATTTTATTTTGCCTTGATAAATGGAATAAGCCTAAATTTTCTTCGGCGGCCGGACAATTTAACAAAATGGCACGCCAAAAGTACTTGAGGGATTCTTTGGGATCGACTTTAATGCCATATTTTCCTGAAAAAGCCAGGTATCCCAATATGTTGTTGGAACGAGCGGACCTTTGAAGTGCAGCCTTTGAGAGAAAAGCCAGAGCTTTGGGGACATTAAAATCGGGATTGTCGGGTGTTAGATAGTATAAGCCCAAATATTCCGCCACTTTTCCTTCTTCCGCTTCTGAGAGTTCTTTTGTTGCCAGAGCTGTTGCATATGAGTTGAGTGCTGATTTTGTATTGCCGTTTCTCATTTGTCGATGACCGATTTCTGCAAGTGCAGGACCATATCCCAAAGAGGCGGATTTATCACAGTAAAGGGGACCATAAGTATGATTGGGATATCGAACACATAGTTCATAAAGAGCTTTTTTCCAATTTTTGGCAGATGCGGTTCCGGCCCATTTTCCCCAAGCTTTTTGAGAATCGTCAAATCCACATAGGGTATAAACATCAATGGATCCTTCCTGAGTTGTTTCTGCTTTTTCGATGAGTATATCACACGTTTTTTCATCTACGAGTTGAGAATCAATGGGAGATAATTCTCCGAAGCAGGGGGAATATGAGATAAACATTAAAACAGATATGATTAAGAATTTTTTCATTTTAACGCCTCTTCCTTTTTATTCGCTCTTTTTATTCGCTCATGATAACAAAAAACAAAGATGGAAGCAAGGGAAAACAAGTCTTGACTTTTAAAATAAAATAAGCTATCTAGAAAAATAATTTTTATTTGGTAACAGAAAGGATAGAAAATGACAGGAACAGTACTTCCTCCGGATTATAAACCCTCTTCAAAAGAACCTTACATGAATGAGCTGCAACTGGAATATTTTCGTCAAAAGCTTTTGACATGGCGAGATGAGTTGTTAAAAGATTCACAAGACACGTTGCAAGATCTGAAGGAAACGAGCCTTCAAGAAGCTGATTTGAATGATCGAGCCTCGAGTGAGACGGATCAGTCTTTGGAGTTAAGAACACGAGATCGGATGCGTAAGTTAATTAAAAAAATTGATGCAGCTTTGGCCAGAATAGAAGACGGTACATACGGGTATTGTGAAGAAACGGGAGAGCCGATCGGTTTGGCTCGCTTAGAGGCTCGTCCGGTTGCCACATTGACGATTGAAGCACAAGAGCGTCACGAACGAAAAGAGAAAACACAGGCAGATGATGCAGAGTAGTGAAAATTTATGGCATTTAAAAAAGCCGTTTATTTTAGCTTCGGCTTCTGTTCAAAGACGAGCTCTTCTTGAGAAGGCTCGTCTTTTCCCGTCTGAGATTGTTTCGGCGGATATTGACGAGTCTTTGAAATCAAAGGAGACACCTCGTGAGTACGTTCGTCGCATTTCTCTGGAAAAGGCGCGTCATGTTGCTGCTCTGAGACCTGATGTTTGTGTTGTTGCGGCTGATACGGTTTTGGCTGTCGGGAGACGAATTATTCGTAAGGCTCGAGATGAGGCGGATGCGCGAGAAAAAATGAAGTTATTATCCGGTCGGCGTCATCGAGTCATTACGGGATTATGTGTTATTGCTCCGGACGGAAAAGAGATTTCAAGAGTTGTCACATCCATTGTTGTTTTAAAAAAATTTGATCCGATTGATATAGATATTTTGATGGCCTCGCACGAGTGGGAGAATGTTGCAGGATACAGAATTGAGGGTGTTTTATCGGCATTTGTGAAACAAATAATCGGATCTTATACGAATATTGTCGGATTGCCGATTTATGAAACGAGTAATATTTTACGGTCTGTTTTGGGGTGAAAATTATCCATGCGGTTAATTCGAGAGAAGGCCTTTGGAGAAACGAAAGTCGCTTTATTGGATGACAAAGATCACCTCAAACAGGTTTTTGTCTGGCGAGATAGCCGTTTAAACTACGGAGAAACAATCTTTGGTAAAGTTGCTTGTTTTATGCCTGTTTTAAAGGGATATTTTGTTGAGACCGTCAAGGGTAAGATTGTTTTTGTTGCTACAAAGAAAAAATTATCGCAAGGAGAACGCGTCCTTGTTCAAATTACAAAAGAAGCACGACAGGGGAAGGAAGCAAGCGGTATTTTAGCCGAAAAAGAAACTCCTGTTTTATTTGAGGAGAGATTAGAGCAGGGGTTTAAAGTATCTATCCAAGATGATTGGGATTCTTATTCATTGGATGAAACATTGGAAGAAGCTTTAAGTCCCAGTTTTGAAATTTCCGAAAAAGTTCGTATTCATATTGAGCGGACACAAATGTGTTGGACGATTGATGTTGATTCTGGGGGGAGTTCTTTATCCTTGTCAGATGTCAACAAAATGGCGATTCGGATGATAAAAGATCAAATTATTCTGAAAAATTTATCGGGGATTATTTTGATTGATTTTGCTGGACGAAAACCGTTTTTTGAACAAAAAGAATTGAAACAAGGGATGCAAAGTACCTTGTCAACGGATGATCGTTCTCAAGTGTGTGGGTTTACATCTTTAAGGTTACTTGAGATGAAGAGAAAGAGAACGACCTCCAGTTTATGGGATTTATTTTTAACTGAAAATGGTTTTTTAAATGCGGAGACAGTTGCTTTTCGCATTCAAAAAGCGCTCAGAAAATCTCGAATTTCAGTACCATGTATTACGGCTCATCCAAGTGTTTTGAGCCTTTTAAAGGATCGATTAGGATCTTTTTGTCAACTTAAGAGTGGATTTTATGAAAAGCCGGATTGTTTTGATATAAAGGCGGGAGGTTAGGATGACGGAAACACCGATTTTAAATAAAAAATGTCCTATTTGCGGGAAACAGGCGATTTTGGAATATAAGCCGTTTTGTTCAAAAAAATGTGCCGATATTGATTTGGGACGCTGGTTAAAGGGATCTTATGTTATTCATACAAATGAAGCTCCAACGGATGAGGAGTGGAGCGAACAAGCAAGTTCTCAATCAAAAGAAGAAAAAGAATAAAAAAAATTCTTTTTTTGAAAAAAAGTACTGGACTTTTAAAAAAACATCGTGTATATATCTCTTAAAGGTTCGGCCTGGGTAGCTCAGTTGGTAGAGCAAGGGACTGAAAATCCCTGTGTCGGCGGTTCGATTCCGTCCCCAGGCACCATTAAAACCGCAGAGATTGTTCTCTGCGGTTTTTTTGTATCTAGAAAACCACGCGTTAGACGCGTGGTTCAGAAAAGCTTATAGCGGTGAGGATGACAAAACGCTCCAAATAGGTTAGAGTTTTGCAGTCTGCCAGGACGCAAAACAACCTATTTGGAGGACAGTAATGA
>CASECF010000057.1 GCA_949286245.1 uncultured Alphaproteobacteria bacterium | reverse complement strand
GGAAAAAAATATTATTCGCTCGTGGCAGGAAGAAAAAACATTCTTGAAATCCGTCGAAAATCGCCGAACGGCCGAAGAGTTTGTTTTTTATGACGGACCTCCGTTTGCCAACGGGTTGCCTCATTACGGACATATTATGGTGTCTTACGTTAAAGATACCATCGCTCGTTTCCAAACAATGATCGGAAAACGAGTGGAGCGTCGATTGGGATGGGATTGCCATGGCTTGCCGGCGGAAATGGCAGCCGAAAAAGAATTAAATGTTTCGGGGCATAAGGCTATTGAGGCTTATGGTATTGATCGTTTTAACGATTTTTGTCGGAATAACGTCTTGAAATATTCAACGGTTTGGACGGATATGTTCCGCCGAATTGGTCGCTGGGTCGATTTTGACAATGATTACAAAACCATGGATTTGCCGTTTATGGAATCCGTGATTGCCAATTTTAAAGCTCTCTATGAAAAGGGGCTTGTTTATGAAGATTTCCGTGTTCAACCCTATTCGTGGAGTGCACAAACACCCGTCTCCAATTTTGAAGTTAATTTAGGATACAGAGATAAAACAGATACGGCTATTACGGTCTTGTTCCGCTTGGAAAATCAGTTAAACCTTTTGGTTTGGACGACAACCCCTTGGACGCTTCCTTCTAACTTGATGATTGCGGTCGGTCCCGATATTGAGTATACCATTATGCAAGAAGGAGAGGAAAAATACGTTTTAGCAACTGCCTTGCTCGGCCGTTATAAACAACAACTTCAACAAGCAAAGGTGGTCGGGACAATTAAAGGGTCCGAATTGGTCGGGCTATCGTATGAACCCATGTTCCCCTATTTTTCTGCGTTGAAGCAAAAAGGAGCCTTTAAGGTGTTGGCCGGATCTTTTGTGTCAACGGAAGACGGAACCGGTATTGTCCATATTGCTCCCGGCTTCGGACAGGATGACTTTGATGTTTGTCGTTCTTATGACCCCGCTTTCCCGGTGGCTTGTCCGGTGGATGAGGCCGGATGCTTTACGCATGAGGTTCCGGACTATGAAGGACGACAGGTTTTTGATACCAACGAGGATATTATGCGTTGGTTGAAAGAACATCGGAAACTTGTTAAAAAAGAACAAATTACTCACAGCTATCCGTATTGTTGGCGAACCGATCAACCGCTTATTTACAAAGCTATGTCCGGTTGGTTTGTTAAGGTCAGTGATTTTGTCGATGAAATGGTGGCATTGAATGAACAAATTCACTGGACGCCGGAACATATCAAACATGGCCGTTTCGGAAAGTGGTTGGAGGGGGCGAGAGATTGGTCCATTTCCAGAAACCGTTTTTGGGGAACTCCTATTCCGGTTTGGAAGTCGGATAATCCCAAATTCCCCCGAATCGATGTCTTTGGGTCTGTCGCTGAAATTAAAGATAAAACGGGAATTTCCATTACGGATCTTCACAGGCCTATGATTGATGAGGTGGTTTATCCTAATCCGGATGACCCATCGGGACAAACAATGATGCGACGTGTCTCAGATGTGTTTGACTGTTGGTTTGAATCCGGATCCATGCCTGAAGGTCAAATTCACTATCCTTTCCAAAATAAATCATGGTTTGAATCGCATTTTCCTGCTGATTTTATCGTGGAAGCCATTGATCAAACAAGAGGATGGTTCTATACGCTTCATGTGTTGGGAACAGCCTTGCACCATAAACCTGCATTTAAAAATTGCTTGTGTACCGGATTGATTATGGCGGAAGGTGGTGTTAAACTTTCCAAAAAATTGAAAAATTATCCGGATCCCTATGTCGTTTTGGATACAATCGGTTCGGATGCTTTACGGTGGTTCTTAATCTCTTCTCCTGTCTTAAAGGGCGGAAATGTTATGGTGGATAAGGAAGGAAAAGAAGTTGCCAAAGCCGCTCGAAAAGCTCTGATGCCTTTTTGGAATGCATATTATTTCTTTTGTTTGTATGCAAATGCCGAGGGGGTTAAAGCCGAAAAAACAACAGGCTCCTCTGATGCCTTGGATCGGTATATTTTGGCAAAATTAAAAATTTTGTCGAATGATGTTCGAAAATCCATGGAAGCCTATGATGTGAATCAGGCGTGTGCTGATTGCGCTGAGTTTTTGGAAATTTTGAACAACTGGTATATTCGCCGTTCTCGTCCGCGTTTTTGGGACGGAGAGGATTTGAGCGCATTTAATACGCTTTATACGGTCTTGGTGACATTAGCTCAGGTCATGGCTCCGTTGATGCCAATGACAACAGAATATGTCTTCCGAGGATTAACAGGCTTTGAATCGGTTCACCTGACGGATTATCCGAATGTTGCCGGATTGCCGAACGAAGAAGAGTTAATCAGACAGATGGATTTGGTTCGATCCGTTTCTTCAACCGTTAAATCTATCAGAGAAGAACATAAATTACGAAACAGATTGCCACTCCTTTCCATGACTGTCGCCGGAGAAAGGGCAGATGAACTCAATGCATTTGTGGATCTCCTAAAAGATGAAGTAAACGTGAAAGAGGTTGTTTTAAATACGGATGTTTCTTCCGTTGCCGATTCTTTCTTGTATTTAAAAACGCCACTTATCGGAAAACGTCTGGGGCGGTTTATGAAGGATATTATGGCGGCTTCAAAAACAGATCAATGGAAACAAAACGAAGATGGATCCTTGTCTATTGCCGGCCAGATTTTATATCCGGAAGAATATGAGCTACGTTTGGTTTTAAAAGAAGGCTTGAAAGGTCAGCCTCTTCCGGATAATACGGCAGTTATTCAGCTAGATACCAGAGTTTTGCCGGAGTTGGAAAAAGAGGGAATTGCCCGTGATTTTGTTCGAATGATTCAATCATTACGGAAAGAAAAAGATTTGGACGTTTCGGATCGTATTCGAGTTGTCTATCAAACGAAATCCAATCTGATTTTAGAAGCATTGGCAGAACACAAAACCTATATTATGGAACAAGTGTTGGCTAAAGATTTTATCCTTGATCCGGATTTTCCCAGTGATAAATCGGAAGAGTTGGGAGACGGACATATTTCTTTTGATTTGACAGCAGTTTAATTTTTGATAAAGCGTACTCTTCTGGTCTGGAAAGAGTACGCTTTTATTGTATCTAGAAAACCACGCGTTAGACGCGTGGTTCAGAAAAGCTTATAGCGGTGAGGATGACAAAACGCTCCAAATAGGTTAGAGTTTTGCAGTCTGCCAGGACGCAAAACAACCTATTTGGAGGACAGTAATGAAAACTGACATAGA
>CASECF010000056.1 GCA_949286245.1 uncultured Alphaproteobacteria bacterium | reverse complement strand
AAGAAAAATATCAATATTCTTTTAGGGTTGTTGACAAAAAATAGATGGTTCTTCTGTTTCGAGAGAAATTATTTGTTCTTTACGGATAAGACCGGTGTTTAATAAAAATGGCAGATAGGTGTCTTTGGGGATGCGTTTTATATAAAAAAGCATTTTTTCGAGAGGCATTGATAAAAAGACGGAAGAACCATATCCCATCAAATAATCGGGGAGGCAGTCCGTTAAGTAGAATGCTTCAACTGGAATATGTGAGGGAATGACAAACAATTGTGGGATATCTTTTTGAAGTATCTGTGTCAAAATTCTTGAAGAGGAAGCGGGGTGTGGTTTGAGGAAAACGGTGTAGGGACAACTTTGATAAATTTTTTTAAAAATGCGAGCTTCTTTTTGAATCTCATCCGTGCTAAGGCCGGCAGAAGAGAGGAAAAAAGCTGTTTTTTGAGATGATTTTTGAAATAATTTTTGGTAAAAATCGGCATCTAAATTTAAAAGGTGTTTGAGGTCATTTTTCTCACTTTTTGTTAGGGATTGTTTTATTTTTTTGAAATCAACGTCCTGTATCTCTCCTTGTCCTTGTTGAAGTAAAAAATATAGATCTTTCAATTTTGGATGTTTTTGAATATAATTCGAAAAAGAAATATGAAAAACGGTCGGGAAAACAAACCCGAGGTAATAGGCATCGTTCCGCTTTTTAAATTGTTTGGGTTTTAGTTTCGGATCAAATTGATGATTTTTTATAATTTCGTCAAAACGAGAGGCGGCAATATTTCCATACCCATCCTCATACAAGTGAATCATTTGAATATTTTTAGGAGAAAGTCGCTGTAGAATCGGGAATAATAAAACATTAACATGATATAAGTTTGTATAAAAAACAATTTTTATACTCGGATCTTTTTTGAGTTCCTGTCGGATATCAGCTAAAACCCGTCGCCATAAATAACTATTTTTTTTATGGGCTTCGATAGGAATATATTTAATTTCACAAGCGTTATATTTTGAGAGTAATTCGGGGTTGTTTTGACGATTTCTTTCCCATGCAATGATTTTTTTATCTGTTTTAGGGAGCCTTATAAAATCAATCATTTGAAGAAGTGTAGGTCCACTGGCAACATCTAAAAAAACATGTAGTTTTTTTTCTTTAGGTGTTTGTATGTGGTATAAAACCAAGAAAAAAGTTAAGATACAAAGACATATAAAAAAGATCTTAATTCCGGTTTTTAAAAAGTACTTCATTTCTTTACCAAAAATTTCTCAGAGATTACCGCCTTGTATATTAAATGGAATGTTTTTCAAATTCAAGATAATATTTTATTGATTCGATTAAAATTAAAATTAAAATATAATATAAAAGCAGGATATTTTTTAATGAACTTTTTATAAAAAGGCTCGTTATAAAATATGTAAGGAGGGAAGATGAATCAAATTTCCGATTTAATTAGAGAAGCAAAACCGCTTTATTTTGCTCGAAAAAAAAGAAGGGAATGTCTTCAAAAGATTGGCTTTTTGATTGTATGTTTGTTGATGTTTCCTTTTTGGAGCGAAAGCCAGATCGGAAATGTTTCTTTGGATACTTCCTTTTCTTATTTCGAGATCTTATATGATGATCAAGCTTTTGATATGGCATTTGGGTGGGATGTTCAGGTGAATAACGAAGGGATCCCCATTGATGAGTTTGGCCTTGTGAGGATTGTGTAAATGGATGAGCTAATTTTAACGCAGAAAAAATGGATCAGAATGTTGATCAGAAAAATGACCGGCGGATATAATGAAGATTTAGAGCAAGAGGTTTTTGTAAAAATTTTTGAGAATATGCCGGTTTATCAAGAGCAAGGAAAATTTTCTCATTGGGTTGGTGTGATTACGAAAAATGTGTGTCGGGATTATTTTAAATCACACTATTTTAAAGAAATTATCCTAAATTCTGTTCCGGTTGAAACAGAAGGATCAAGCGTTGTATCTCTTTTAGATGTTGAGGAAACGCTTTCTCAAAAAGATCGTCAGAAAGCTATTTTAAGAGCTGTTGATCAATTACCTAAAAAATTACGAGTTGTTATACAACTTTATGAATTTGAAAATCTTCCTTATGAGCATATTGCGAAGCGATTAAAGATACCCGTGGGAACGGTAAGGTCTCGTCTTTTTACGGCAAGGCGTTTGTTAAGTGTTCAATTAAAATATTTGAAAGGAGAATAATAATGAAAAAAACAGTATTAATTTTGATGGCAGGAACATTTTTACTGGGAAGTATCCAATTAATGGCAAAGCCGGAACCAATTGAGAAACCGATAGTGAAATCGGAAATTTCTCAAGGAGAACCAATGATGACTGAGGATGATGCTCTTGAGAGAATAAATGATTTGGAAAGAAAAGTTCAAAAAGCGAGAAAAGACTTTGCCGATAAGTTAGGACTTTCGGAAGAGCAGAAGAAGAAGGCGGATGAATTGCGTCAAAAAGGGCGTGAACGTATGGAGCCCATTATGGCCGAGATGAAAAAATTAAGAGAACAAGCTCGTGAGATCAGAGAGGAAAACAAAAAAGAGTTTGAGGCTCTATTGACGCCTGAACAGAAAGAAATTTTAAAAGATATGGAAAGGAAAGCAGATAAAAAAGGAATGAAGCCCAAAGGACCTAAAGATACCTCTGAATTTAAACATCATAAAAAAATAAAACACCATAAAAAAGAAAGAGCTCCTAAGCCACTTGAAGCTGATTAAACAATCTTCGTTTTATAGGATCAATAAAAATCTTTAATAAGACTTTTTTAAAAGACGGATTCTTATGGTTTTAACCTTCTGATAAAAGGGATCAACTCATCGGGATCCGTTTTAATATCAAAAGCTTGATTTTTTTTAATCAAACCGGAACGAATTAAGAAAGGGAAATAGGATTCTGTTTGAGTTCTTTTGATATAAAATAGAATTTTTTCTCGAGGAAGAGATAAAAAGGCAGAAGAACCATATCCCATGATGTAATCAGGAAGCGTATCCGTTAGATAAAAAGCTTCTATCGGAATACGAGATGGATATATTATTAAATTTGGATATTCGTTGCGAAGAATTTTCGTCATATTTTCAGAAGAAGAGTAGGGATGGGGTTTTAAGTAGATCAGATTGGGCGCAATACTGTAAATTTTTTTGAATATTTCAATTTCTTTTAAATAATCTTCCTTAAAAAAGGCGGCTGATGACAAATAGATTGCCGTTTTTCCTTTATATTTTAAAAGTTGATTTTTATATTTTTCCGGATCAAAGCCTAAAAGAGCGGCGAGTTGTTTTTTTTCTTTGGGAGTAAGATGTTCTTTTATTTTTTTAAAATCAACCTCTTGCACAATTCCTTTTCCGGATGTCATAAGCCGATACAGGTCTTTTAATTTTTTGTTGGTTTTGATTTGATTTTTAAATCCGAGATGAAATGTTGTCGGGAAAAAAAGACCCAGATAATATCCGTCATTTTTAGTTTTAAATTTTTTAGGTTTTGATTTCAAATCGGCTTTATAGGTTGAAACTTTGTCAAAATGGCTGGCAATGGTATTCCCGTGCCCATCTTCATAAAGATGAATATGTCGAATATTTTGAGGGGGTATTTCATTTAAAATCCTAAATAAAAGGATGTCTACATGGTATAGATTCGTATAAATGGTTATTTCCGTATCGGGATTTTCTTGAAGTTTTTTATGTGTTTTTTCTAAAACTTGAGCCCATAAGGTATCATATTGATTTTTCCCCGGCAGGTAATATGAAATTTCTTCCGCATTAAAATCGGATAGGTTAATATGCTTTGAGAGATGCCGATTTCGATCCCAGGCAATAATTTTTTTATCTTCTGCCGGCAGACGAATGAATTCAATCATCTGTAATAAAACGGGACTTGAGGCAGCGTCTAAAAAAATATGAAGTTGTGGTTTTTTTGAAACGGGTGTATAGGCCTGCGTCAGAAAAACAAAGAAAATAACAAGACAAGCTTTTATCCATGATGAGTGAAACGTCATATTTTTTTATCCTTTTGTTTTTTTTATTCTTTTTATGAGATGATAATAGAAATAAATTTGAAGTGCAAGGATTAATGGAGGGAGTACTCAAGTAAAGAAAGTGTGAATAAAGATCTTGTTTTTTTTTTAATATTCTTTTATTTTTTACTTAAAAGAATGGGAGAAACAATAATGACGCCTGCTACACTCGCTTTTCTGTTGACTTTTTTGGCTGGTATTTCAACGGGAATTGGAAGCCTTATTGCTTTTTTATCAAAACAACAAAACATTCGTTTTTTATCAACCGCTCTCGGATTTTCGGCGGGGGTTATGATTTATGTCTCTCTTGTTGAGCTTTTGCCCGAATCAAAGGAACTTCTTTTGAGACCGTTTGGAACTGGAATGGGTGTTTGGATCGCTCTTTTGTCTTTCTTTGCCGGTATCGCGTTTATTGCATTAATAGATTTTTTGGTTCCAAATGATGAAAACCCGCACCATCTTTATCATCAGATCGAAGATGAGAAGACGGCCCAAGCGCTTAGACGTTCAAAACGATTATATAAAGCCGGATTTATGACCGCTTTGGCTATTGCTATTCATAATTTTCCGGAGGGATTTGCCACTTTTATTTCAACCCTGCAAAATCCGTCTGTCGGATTTTCAATTGCATTGGCGATCGCTATTCATAATATTCCGGAAGGAATAGCGGTTTCCGTTCCGATTTATTTTGCTACGAAAAGTAAAAAGAAGGCTTTTTGGTTTTCTTTTGCTTCCGGATTATCAGAGCCTTTCGGTGCTTTGTTGGGATATTTTCTGTTGTCTCCTTTTATGGGGGATGCTTTGCTTGGTATTGTTTTCGCGTTTGTGGCAGGGATTATGGTTTTTATCGCTTTGGATGAACTTTTGCCGGCTGCTCGTGATTACGGGGAACATGCTCTTTCTATCTATGGCCTCATCGCCGGAATGCTCTTGATTGCCGTCACATTAGCTCTTTTTTCTTAATTTGCTAGAGTTGATAGGGATCGCTAAAGTTGACAGGTGGGACGAACACATTTTTTTTCAATTTGAATTGTAGAATGTTTGATTTGAAATTTATCATGTAATACTTTTTGGACCGAAGAAAGGATTTCCGTGTTATCCGAAATAATGTGGAAATCAATACCAATGTCTCTTTCATTGATATACCAAATGTGGATATGGTGAATGTCGCTGATCTCTTTAATTTCAAAAAGCGCTTTTTTAATTTGATCAACCGTTGGTTCCTCAGGAGCAGCATTCATTAAAATTCGAATAATTTTCGGACAAGATAAGATGGATTGGACAATCATGTAAAGACCGATTAACAAAGCGATAACAGAATCAATTTTATTCCATCCCATAAAATAAGCGCATAATCCGGATATAATAACACCAATAGACCCCAATGCATCTGCCAAATTATGTAAAAAGAGCATTTTCATATTGGTATTGTGCCCCGAAACAGAATGCGATAATCGAGCCGTAATCCCGTCAATCACTAAAGCAAAAACAGAAATAATGACAATAAGCGGACCATTGATAATCTGTGGTGTGATGAGTTTTTCAATACCCTCATATATTAAATAACAACCGGAAATCAGGAGAAGCAGAAGATTTACAAAACCTCCGATTGTTTCGGCTCGTTTAAATCCGAATGAGAATATTTCCGTTGCTTGGCGTCGTGCGATATGATAGGCAAAAATCGCGATAAAAATAGATAAAGAATCGCCTAAATTATGTAGTGCATCGCCAATCAAGGCAATGCTGTTTCCGTAGATGCCGGCTCCTATTTCGATAAAAAACAGTAAAAGATTGATGAGAAAAGCAAAAGTCAGTAAATGAACGGTTTGTGGTAAAGAAGACTGATCATCGGGATGTATGTGTGTATGCATTTTTTTCTCCTTTTTTTGCCATTATAAATTTTTTTTCTTTTTTTTCAAGTCGATTGATTTTATTTTTCATATTTTTATAAAACATAAATTTTTATGTTAATTAAAGCTTGAAACAAGAAATTTTTTTTGGTATAAACAAAATAAAATAGACTAAAGTATATGTCCTATATGCTTTGTTTATTTTTATTTTAAGAGTCATCGAAAACTCCAGCTATAGCGGTGCAGATAGGTGCCGAAAGTAAAGTGGTTTTTTTAAAAACTATTTTGCACATATCCCCGACATGGTCGGGGAGCCCTTGTGTATGTTCAGGAAGCGCTTGTTCGATCCTTTTAAAAGCGTCTTCTAAAGACTTGGGGATCATTTCTATAGCTATGATTTTCGAACTCTCCGACCACCCTTTGGGGTGGTTTTTTTTAGCTTAATTATGAATAGCGTATGATTTTTCATTAAAATCAGGAATAAACGTATATGAGAGATCAATAAAATTATGCCGGTGTGATCCTGCCTTATGAGAAGAAACCCACTACTCCTAAGCCAAATGAATGCACAATTTCCGAAAATTATACGTGGAGCAGGCTTAATAGCTCACTAGAGTATATAAATTGTGACAAGCTCTCATACACAAATCATAATGAAGACTTTTTTAATTATTTTTTTTGAAGGAGAGATAAAATAATTTCATTAGAAAAATTCACTTTTTATCATAAAATATTAAAATGTTCCTTGGGGCTTCTAAAAAAAGTTGCAGTTCTTTTTAAAAAAGAATATCCTACTTCTATAGATCCTATTGGGAGGAGAGAAATATGTCTAAATTAAAATCTAAAAAATCCTTATTTCATTTTAAAAAATCAAATAGAAAACAAAAGGGAAATACAGAGAATCTTTCTCAAGAAGAGTGGAACGAAAAGAAAAAACGTAAAGCGTTAAGTTATATTTTATTGGTATTGGCTTATCTTTTGCTTTTTGGAAGTTTTTATTGGTTTTATGAAAATAAGGTTAATATAAAACGAGGAATTAGCGAGAGTAGTCGGCTATCTCTTGAAGAAACAAAAGATCTGGAACGAATGACTATGATGGCAACTTTGATTTACAGACACCAGATCGGATATCCTGATTTTTGTCGAAAAAATGGGTATGATATGACTTTATATCCACAAGTTTTTACAGATCATTTCCAATCTGAAATTAATATATTGGATCAAGCGTTGCGTCAAAAAGGATCTTCTTTAGAGGATTTTATCCCACGGGTTTCTCAAAAGCTCGGTGTTATGTTGGATCAAATTATTGAGGCAGAAATGATTGCTATGCAAAAACAAATGGAGTTGATCTCTCTTATTGATACTTCAAGAAAAAACAGAGGAATGCCCCAAGAAGGTGTTTCATCACTTGTCTCTTCAAAGAAGTTATGTCAAAAAATTGATGAGAACGCTCAAATGATTTTAACGAAATATCCTTCCGCTGATTTTGAGCAAATCAGATCGCTGGCTCAAAAAATCAAGTAGTTTGTAGAATTTTGTGAGGTCCCCGAGATAGCAGCTTTGTTTCTCGGAGGTTGTGATCGGAAGGATCGTATGTTGAGAAAATAAACATTCTCTGGAAAATTATTTTTATGCTCGAATGTTTTTGTTATAAAAATTTTATATTTTCGGAAATAGATTTAATATATTAAGTATGGTTTTGATTTAATAAACTCTTCCCAATCCGAATCGTCTAAAATTAAATAAGGGAAAAGGCCATAACTTTCATCTTGTTTATAAAATGTTTCATAATTTCCGTTTTCCCATTGAAAAGTTTTAATATTTTTATTCTCATAAATTTGTGTGGCTATTTCCTTTGTCGTTTCTCGATAATAATTTCCGGGCATGTCAGCGATCGGAATAAGCATATCCATCCAATCTTGATGCTTTATGTAGAGGGATCCCAGTGGAAAAATAGGATGTAAACATTCTTGCTGATAGGTAAAAAGTAATGCCTTTTGATTAACAAGTTTTTTAGAAGGATTAATTCGAATCATTTGTTTCATTAGTTGACATCTGGAGGCTTTTTGGGCTTTTTGTGGAGAAATTCCAAATAAAGAAAGCATTTCTGTTTTGATTTTTTGTCTATTATCCAAAATAGCTTTATAATACTCTGGTTGATAAGTTCGGTGTCTGCGAAGCCGAATGAGGGGCTCATTTAACATTCGAATTTTGCCTCCTTTTGATATAATCTGCTTCCAGTAGTCATAATCTTCTGAACTGATGTAGTTGGGGTTATATTTGATTTTATGTCGATCAATAAATGACTTTCGGATCACAGCAAGATGAGTAAAGTAATTATTGAAATACATGAGAATATCCTGTCTTAGAGGTGGTACCCAGTTATTGTATTCTCCCTCTTTTCCGACTTCATCATAAATGGAGTTCACGGCAACAACATCCGGATGTTTTTCCAAAAAATCAACTTCTTTTTCAATTCGGGTCGGCCATGAAATATCATCACTGTCTTGAATGGCAATATATTCTCCGACAGCAGCATCTTGCCCCTTGTTTCGAGAGGCAGAAATGCCCATGTTTTGTTCGTTTTCAATTAAACGAATTCGAGGATCCATTTTTTGAAAAGATTTAATCAAAGCAACCGAATGATCGGTTGATCCGTCATCGACAATAATAAATTCAATGTTTTTATAAGTTTGTGTTAGAATAGATAAAATAGATCTTGGTAAAAGATCTGCTCGATTATAAGTCGGCATAACAACAGAAACCAATGGATCTTTTGAGAAAAGATACCATACCGTTCCGACAATAAGCAAGATCAAAAAGAAAATAACACTTCTTTTCATGGAGTGGAGTGTATATGACTTATAAAAAAAAGTCAAGGGTGATGCTGGATTTGAAAAAAAACTCTGTGTTATGCCTTTCCTGAAAAACTAGATAAGAGAATTGGCTCAATTCCTAATATCTCCATTGCCTTGTTCCAACGTAGATTGAATGGTGTTTCGAATAAGAGCTCCTTGGAGCCTTGCGTCGTTAACCATATATTAGACATAATTTCATCTTCCAGTTGACCGGGGACCCAGGTTGCGCATCCCAATGTCACCAAAAAATTTTGAGGCCCTTTTTGGTTGGCTATATCTTCCAAAATATCTTGTGTTGCCGTTAATGAAACACTGGTTGAGATCGGAAGCGTTAAATCAGTTCGATAATCGGTTGAATGCAAAATATAACCACGGGAAACTTGATTCGGACCACCCAAAAGCAGGGGAGGGGGATTTTTTAAAGATTCGTGTGAAATATGTAGCTGATCTAAAATTTCGGTAAAAGACATTTGGGCAACGAGGCGATTGATTACAAGGCCGGCTGCACCGTTCTCCGGTGAATGCATATAAATATAGATGACGGCTTTTTCAAACCTCAAATCATCAATGGAGGGCATAGCAACTAAAAATTGACCAGCCAACGACTTAAAATGATCCATTTTTCCCTATTTCATGAATTAATGATCGTTTTTTTCTTCACCGTACGTATCCATGATATCAGAAATATCCGGATCCGTTCTTTCCATATCTTCTTCTTCCAAAAGATCAAGATTGTCAGATGGAATCTCCTCGTCACCGAGAGGAATGTCTTCTGTCATTTGAAGCAATGCTTCTTCATCCAAATCTTCATCCTCTATTTTGGGGGCCGCTTTTTTAGCCAGTTTTAAAAGCTGTTTGTTCTTGGCCTCTTCATACGACTCTAACGTATACTGTTCTTTGCATTTTGGACATGAGAAAGTTTCTTTGCGCATATCATAGAAGAAAGAACCGCATTTTAAACATTTTCTTTTTAATCCCCATTCCGGCTTTGTCATTTTTTTCTCCTTAAGTTTAAGATATATGGATCATTTGAGCGTTTTACACTTTCTTATCAATTTGTCAATAAAAATATTAAAAAAAATAAAAAAATATAGAGAAATTTTTATAGCTTACTCTATTTAAAACAAATATCATAAACAGTTATCATATTGTTTTTGTTTTATTGTGAGTGTTTGTTGTTTATAAAAAATAACGATAATTATTTAATGACGAATCGGGGGGTCAAAGCGCTAAAACACGAATATTAAAAAGATTTTTAAGATTAGACATTAAAAATCTTTTTGTTTTTTATAAATAAAATCTTGCAATTAAAGAATATATATGATAAAATCCAACCGTTTTTTAGGTGATTTTATTTCCAAAAAGCACGACAAAACTATCACAGTCGTTTTTAAAGGAGTGATAGCTTCAAAAGTCCACAGCAAAAAGCTGTTGGCCAACCTAGTTTTATAAGGATATTTAATGAATAAAAAAGAAAACCAAATGCCGGAAGTGATGGAAGATTTTGGCGCATTGCTTGATGAGTTTATGGAAAAGGGGTCTTTGCAAGGCAAGGTCGTTTCCGGAAAGATTGTTGGTTTTGATGATGATGTCGTTATCGTTGACGTCGGATTAAAGTCAGAGGGACGTATTCCTGTTTCGGAATTCGGAGTTCAAAGTTTGTCTTTAGGCGATATGGTCGATGTTTATATTGATCGTTATGAAGATAAAGACGGAAATGCAGTTCTTTCTCGTGAAAAAGCTCGTCGTGAAGAAGCTTGGGGTGATCTGGAAAAATCATTGGCAAACGGAGAGCATGTTATCGGAACTATTTTCGGTCGTGTTAAAGGCGGCTTTACGGTTGATTTGAACGGTGCTACAGCCTTTTTGCCGGGAAGTCAGATTGATGTTCGCCCCATTCGGGATATTACGCCTCTTATGGGTGTTCCGCAACCGTTTGCTTTATTAAAAATGGACAAGGTGCGTGGAAATATTGTTGTTTCTCGTCGTGCCGTCTTGGAAGAAACACGTGCCGAACAAAGAACGGAGATTATCAAGAATCTTTCTGAGGGTCAAATTGTTGAAGGAACTGTTAAAAATATTACGGATTACGGTGCTTTCGTTGATTTGGGCGGTGTTGACGGATTATTGCATGTTACGGATATTTCTTGGAAACGCATTACAAATCCTGCCGAAGTTTTATCTGTTGGTCAACCTGTTAAGGTCCAGATTATTAAATTTAACCAAGATACGGGTCGTATCTCATTAGGAATGAAGCAATTAGAAAATGATCCGTGGGTTGGTGTTAATGAATTATTCCCTGTCGGAACTATTTTTAAAGGCAAGATCAGTAACATTACGGATTATGGTGCCTTTGTAGAATTGAAAGATGGTGTGGAAGGTTTGATACACGTCTCTGAAATGAGTTGGACAAAGAAAAATGTTCATCCGAGCAAAATTGTTTCTTTAAGTCAAGAAGTAGAAGTGATTGTACTGGATGTAGATGAATCCAAACGCCGTATTTCTTTGGGAATGAAACAAATTCAGGAAAATCCTTGGAAAGCTTTTGCAGATACGCATAGTGTCGGCGATATCATTGAAGGCGAAATTAAAAATATGATTGAATTCGGTGTTTTTGTCGCCTTAAATGATGAAATCGACGGTATGATCCATACATCTGATTTGTCTTGGGAAAAACCAAGTGAAGAAGCTATTAAGGATTATAAAAAGGGAATGGTCGTTAAAGCCAAAATTTTGGATATCGATGTTGAAAAAGAACGCATTTCTTTGGGCATTAAACAATTAACGGAAGATCCGTTTGCCGCAGCTTCTGAAAATTTAAAGAAGGGTGAGGTTGTGACAGGCGTTGTTTCTGCCATCGAAGAAAATGGTATCGAAGTTGATGTCAATGGAATTAAAGGCTTTATTAAACGAACCGATTTAGCTAAGGATCGCTCTGAACAAAAAACAGAGAGATTTGCTATCGGCGAAAAAGTAGATGCCAAAATTACTTCTTATGATTCTAAAACCCATAAGCTGACATTATCAATCAAGGCACGTGAAGTCGCTGAAGAAAAACAAGCTATGGAAGATTTCGGATCTACAAGTTCCGGAGCTTCATTGGGTGATATTTTGGGTGCTGCTTTGGCAAAAGCCAAAAAAACAACTCAAAAGGATGAAACTGTTGAAGAAAAGCCTACAAAGAAAAAAACTTCTAAGAAGGCTGAAGCAGAAGAAGTAGCTGAATAAAGCTCATCCGCATATTAAAAAGAGCTCCGTTTTGGGGCTCTTTTTTTTAACAAGAAAACACAGAGATCGGATGGTCGTTTGAAAGAACTTACAGCTTTACACAAAAAATGCCTTTGCTAGAATGAGTTAGACGTTTTGATAAAAGTCTAACAAAAGCAAAGGCGTTTTTTATGAACGGCCATATAATAGCCATACAAAATGCAATTGCCAATATCATGTTGCCTTTGCCCCCAATATCAAAGGAAAGAATTATAGGAGGGGCGCCGACTGAAAATAGGAAAAATTTTAAGAGAAGTATGTGGGCGGCTTGTAAGAGAATTACGCCGATAA
>CASECF010000055.1 GCA_949286245.1 uncultured Alphaproteobacteria bacterium | reverse complement strand
TTATCGGCGTAATTCTCTTACAAGCCGCCCACATACTTCTCTTAAAATTTTTCCTATTTTCAGTCGGCGCCCCTCCTATAATTCTTTCCTTTGATATTGGGGGCAAAGGCAACATGATATTGGCAATTGCATTTTGTATGGTTATTATATGGCCGTTCATAAAAAACGCCTTTGCTTTTGTTAGACTTTTACTGAAGTGTCTAACTCATTTTAGCAAAGGCATTTTTCTTATGATTTAAAAAAAGTTAAATCCGGAGCTGTCTTCACTTTCTTTCCGAGGGTTTAGTTTGTTTTTGTACTGTTGAATAAGAACTTCCGCTCGTTTTAAGTCTTCCGGCGAAGAGGCCTCTTGAACTGTCTTTAAGGCATTTTGAATCGTTAATTTCAAGTCGGACTTTGCTTTTTCTCCGGCGATACTTAACCATGCAAAACATTGTGCGGAATCCGGATCAACTCCTTTACCTTCACAATAGGATCGACCCAATTGATATTGAGCATACGAATCACCGGCATTAGCACCTTTTTGATACCAAACAATGGCCTCTTTCTGATTTTGAAAGCGAGATTGCATTAAGTCTCCATAGAAAGCATAAGCTTGAATTTCACCTTTTTGGACAGCTGCTTCGATCGCTTTTTCGATATGATCAAACTTTTTGGTGATGGCTGCTTTATCAATCATGGATTGGGAGATATCAAAACGTGTTCCGTCAGCTAACAAGATTTCACCGCTTGCCAAGAGTGATTGAATCGTTTCCGGATCATTGAAACCGGGAATGATTGGCATCGGTGTTGATAAAAGATCTTTCTTATCAACCGACTCCTCTGCTGATTTCGGACGCCAATCACGCACTTGTCTTTGTTTTAAAACGATTTGATCTGTTTTTAACTTTTGAGAAATTTCATTTCTTCTTTCCCGTGCTTCATCCCCGATGCTATCTGTATTGTAGGCTGCGATAATGCTATACCATGCGTAAGCATCCGGTAAATTTTTAAGGCGAGCATCTGTTGCACGCAGATTTGCCAGATCTTTTTGTGCCAACACATACCCTTGGTTAGCAGATCTGGCCAACCATTTTAGACCATTTTCATAATCTTGAGGTGTTCCTCGTCCTTTAAAGTAGGTTAATGCGAGTTCTCGTTGAGATTTTTTTTCTCCTTTTAGGGCTGCCATTAGATAATATCCGAAAGCGTATTTATATTCTTTTTCAACCAGTGTTCCTTCCTCGTATAGTTTCCCTAAACGGTACAAGGCCTCCGGTTGTCCGGCGTAAGCAGCTTTTTTAAGATATTGGATGCCGGCTTCCACATTTGGATCCGATTTATCTAAGCTACTGTTGAGAAGAAGATTCCCAAGCTCGTAAGTCGCGTTAATGTTATAAAGCGCATCTGCTTTTTGAAAATATTCAATGGCTTTTGTTGCATCTGTCTGAACCCCTAATCCGTCATTATACATTTTTCCTAAATAATAAAGGGCAATCGGATCATTTTCATCGGCTAAATATGAAAATTCGGATAAGGCAGCGTCATATTGATTGAGTTCAAATGCCGTCAAACCCTCTTCCAATCCGGCGATAGCGGGAAGTGTCCAAAGTGTTGAACATAATAATGTAAGCAATAATTTCTTTTTCATAGCGGATCCCCTGTTGAAAATAAGTCTTTATCCTTTATATCACGAAGCGGGATTATTGTAAATAACTTTTTGGATTGACCACTTTGGTTTTATAGCGAATCTCAAAATGGAGTTGAGGGGTTTTAACGCTTCCCGTTTTACCGACTTTTGCGATCGCTTGTCCTTTTTTAACGGTATCACCCTTTTTGACTAAAAGAGTTTGATTATGTGCATAAGCGGTAATCCAACCGCCGGAGTGACGAATTAACAATAAATTACCATATCCTTTGAGTTCATCTCCTGCATAGGCAACAACACCGGATTCAGCCGCTTTGACAGTCGTTCCGGCTGTACAGGCAATGTTAATTCCGTCGTTATGTTGTCCTTTTCCTCGATTGCCGAAATCGGAAACAATTTTTCCGCGAACCGGCCAAGCAAATTTCTTTTTTTGTTGATTTTTTGGAATAGATGAATTTTTTTGTTTAACCCAGGTTGAAGAGGCGTATTTTTTACGAATATTGGCTTCTCGTTGTTGCTCTTTTTTGCGATCTATTTTTTGAGATGTTGTTTTTGTTTTGGATGAGGTTTTTTGTGCCAGTTTTGTTGTGTTGGAAGATGTATTAGCGATTGGATTGATACGGAGCTTTTGACCGATGGAAAGTGTATAGGGAGCTTTAATGTTGTTTTGTTTGGCAAGAGCACTGACGGATAATCCGTATCGTTTTGAAATACTGTACAAGGTTTCCGATTTTTGGACAGTATGTGTCTGGAATTGAGGAAGTCTAAGGAGTTGTCCGATTGAGAGAGTGTAGGGTGGTTTAAGATTATTCGCATCAATCATGGCTCTGAGCGGAACATTATTTTTACGAGAAAGGGAATAAAGCGTATCTCCTTTTTGAACACGAATCATCCCGTAAGGCGTTGTGTTTGAAATTAAATAAGGCCCTGTATTACAGCCGGTGAGGAGGCTGAATGAAATAAAAAAAAGTAAAAGAAAGACGTAATTTTTCAACATGATATTGATTTGTACTTTTTTTTTCTCTAAAAATCAAGCCCTTTTTCCGAATGCGTCTTTGAGGAAAACGGGGAAGAACGTATTTTGTAATCTGAAGATCAGAAAAAATTTCAAAAAACATTTAAGGTTAAATCGTCGGAACTTTTGCTTTTAAATTTTTAAAATCAATTGGTTGCATGAATCTTTTATGTCGCAAGAAAAGGATCCTTTTTTTTATACACGAAAGGATGGCAGAAAATCAAGCTTTTTTTGCTCTAAAAACTGTTTCAAAAAAAGGATCGTTTTTTTGAAACACTTTTGGAGGGACGGAATGTTCAAAGAGTTGATTTTAAAGAGTAAAATCAAGG
>CASECF010000054.1 GCA_949286245.1 uncultured Alphaproteobacteria bacterium | reverse complement strand
ACTGTCTTCCTCACAATACCAGTTGGGCAGGGCTGTCTCGTCCAGATCCTCATCAAACAAAAATACCATGGTAGCCGTTTCTCTGTTATCCATCTCGCTCGGTTCACAGATCAGATCGTTCCCCCCATACACAATCTCGTTTGCTTTGATCAAAACGGGGAGTTTCCACCCCATCTTTAAAATCTTTTGACACACCCCCACAGGCACATCCGTCACTTCTAACTCAAACAGTTTTGGATCATCCGGTTCTCGAAACGCCGTCACCGGATAGCCTTGCCTCGTTGTCGCAGGGAATTCATCCATTGTGAGTGTTCCTCTGTTTTGTCTCACCTGTTCTCCCACACTCACGGCTCTGAGCGTCAGTTCATTGATTGTCTCATTGGCTTTATATTGATCCACGGCATATCGATATCCTGCGATTGCTCCGATTGAGAGAACACCCATAATTGCTAAAACCCCCAACATCTCCACCATCGACCGCCCCGATTCGGATGAAGCACTCTTTTTCAGGTTTTTAATTTTAGCTCTGATCTTACTCTTTAAAATCAACTCTTTGAACATTCTCTCCCTCCAAATTTAAACATTCCGTCCCTCCAAAACTGTTTCAAAAAAACGATCCTTTTTTTGAAACGCTTTTTAGCTCAAAAAAAGCTTGATTTTCTGCCATCCTTTCGTGTATAAAAAAAAGGATCCTTTCTTTGCGACATAAAAAACTCATACAACCGTTTGATTTTAAAAATTTAAAAGCAAAAGTTCCGACGATTTAACCTTAAATGTTTTTTGAAATTTTTTCTGATCTTCAGATTACAAAATACGTTCTTCCCCGTTTTCCTCAAAGACACATTCGGAAAAAGGACTTGATTTTTAGAGAAAAAAAAGTACAAATCAATATAATATATTGATTTATAATGATTTATTTTTTTATTTTCATTTTATAAAAAATATTTAGATATAGAAAACCGCCGATAAACGGCGGTTTTCTATACTGATAAAATCTTTTTAATCCAACATACGAGACAAAGTCTCCTTGGCGTTGATTGATAGATTTTTATCTGCCAAAATTGTTTTAATAACATCTCTTGCCATCTCTTGATGCGTTTTCGAGAACTTTTTATACTTGGCAAAAGCCGTCAACAACCGTGCAGACAAGTGCGGATTGATCTTGTCAATCAACAAACATTGCTCTGCAAAGAAAACATATCCTTCTTTTCGGTGAAATGCTCCTAAATTCCCCGAAAAAGCGCCGATCAATCCACGCACTTTATTTGGATTTTTATAATCAAACTTCGGATGTTTAATCAGCTTTTTAACAATCGGAAGCGGATCAGATCCCATATTACGAGCCTGAACGGCAAACCATTTGTTCAAAACCAAATCATCCTCTTGATATCGATCATAAAATGCCTCTAATGCCTCTTCGGCTCCCTCCAGATTATTGTTAACCAAGATATTCAAAGCACTTAAACGATCCGTTAAATTATTAGCTTCTTGATACTGTTTGAGAACAAGCTTATTTTGATCCGTCAATGCCAAATAGCCTAAAGCAACATTTTTGACTGCCCGTTTTGAAGCCGATTCAAGATCCGGTGTATAAACTCCCTTCACTTGATTTTGTTGATACAACTTCAAAAGATCTTTTTTGTATTTGTCAGCAAATGCCTGTCGCATCAATCGTCTAACCCGCTTAATCTCAGCCATATCAACCGTCTTTAAACGATCAAAAATATCTTCCTCAGTCGGTAAAACAATCGCTCGAGCCAAAAAGGCCTTATCCAAATCCGGTTGAGACAAATACGTTCCTAAAGCGTTAATCACATCGAAGTCCGGTTCTTGTGCCTGTGTTTCCACCATTTTAACCATTGAATCAAGTGCATATTGGTGCCCGACATCGTATCGATTAAACAAATCAGAATCATATTTCATCAAATGCAGACGTTCCTCTTTAGTATAATCGATTTTTAAATCAATCGGAGACGTGAAAAAGCGATTGAGGGACAAAACCGGTTTTTCTTTTAATCCGCCGAACGAGAACGTGCATTCTTCTCGATCTAAAACGATTGTTCCCGTTTTTAAATCTTGCCCATTAGATCCAACCAAACCAAATTTCATCGGTATAACGAACGGTTTCTTTTCGGTTTTATGTGACTGTTTCATATGAATTGAGAAAATACCTTTATCAAAGGAGGTTTCTACCGTCACACAGGGACGACCCGGAGTCGAATACCATTGTTTAAATTGAGATAAATCCTTTCCGGACCCATCTTCCATCGCTTTGACAAACTCATCAATCGTCACAGCCTGACCGTCATGACGTTTGAAATAAATCTCACATCCCTTGAAAAAGTCCTCATCACCGACCAAAGCCCGCTGCATTCTGATAAGCTCCGCCCCTTTTTCATAAATAGTCGTTGTATAAAAATTTTCTATTTCATGATAAGAGTCGGGCCTGACGGGATGTGCCAACGGACCATCATCCTCCGGAAATTGATAAGTTCTGAGCGTAATAACGTCATCTATCCGACCCACCGATCGAGAGCGTTCATCATATCCGAACTCTTGATCCCGAAATACCGTAAAGCCTTCTTTTAAAGAAAGCTCAAACCAACTGCGTAGCGTCACACGGTCTCCACTGTAGTTATGAAAGTATTCATGAGCCACAACATGTTCAATATACTCATAAACGGCATCCGTTGCCGTATCCGGACTAGCCAACAACGCCGCATCATTAAAAATATTGAGAGACTTATTTTCCATAGCTCCGGCGTTAAAATGAGAAACCGCAACAATGTTGAATAAATTCAAGTCATACTCAAGACCGAACACTCTCTCATCCCATGCCATGGCTTTTTTAAGAGCCTCCATGGCAAACGTCAAACGATCTTTCTTTCCTTTTTCGCAATAGAGCCTTAAATCCACCTTTTTACCCGATTTTGTTTTATAGATATCCTCGATCGAGTCCAAATCACCGGCAACCAAAGCAAACAAATAGCACGGTTTATTAAACGGATCTTGCCAAACAACAACATCTCCTTCATCTTTAATACAGTTTCCGTTCGACAATAAAACCGGATACTTCTTACGATCCGCTCTAATTGTCACCGTAAACTTACTTGGAACATCGGAATGATCCGGATAATAAGTAATATTTCTAAATCCTTCCGGTTCACATTGTGTACAAAACAAGCCGTTGGACATATAAAGTCCCATCAACCGTGTATTCTCTTGCGGATTGATTTCAACTTCTGTTTCAAGAACAAATGAGGGCATGTCCGTATTCAGTGTCAAATCTGTTTCCGTCAAAACGTATTCTGATCGATCCAAAGGACGTCCGTCAATTCGAATATCCTTTAACGTCATATATTGACCGTTTAGAACCAGCGGTTTGTCTGTTTCAACGTTTTCAAAAAAAAGTTTTGACTTTACCACCGTTTTTGTCGGATCCAACATAAAATCCAACTCTGTTTGAGGCAGTTGATAATGAGGAGCCACATAATCCTTGCGATATTTTAATGTCATTCGTGTTATCCTTTGTTATTTCTTATCCTGAACCGATTCCTCTTTTTTTACTAATTCGGAACTTGTTTTTGTTTCTTCTTTTAATTTTTTTTGTGGTTGAGGAGACATTCTGGTTGTGAGTTGATCTTGCCAATAAACCGCTTTTTTAATATTTTGAGGGAAACCACCGAAACCACCGGAATAAATAGCCACCAAGCTCGTCATGGCATTAACCTGCCCTTGCTCGGCCGCCTTTTCATACAAGGTGACAATCTTATCCATGTTTGGCTTTCCAAGATATCCCCGCTCTGCCCAAACGCCCAATCCATACAAAGCATCCGGATTATTTTGCTGTGCCGCCTGATTCATCCAAGCAATGGCTTTGGCCCTGTTCTCCGGAATTTTATCTCCAATATCATACATCAAAGCAAGCTCATATTGAGCTTGAGAAAGCCCCTTTATCGCCGAGCTTTCCAAGAACATTTCGGCTTTTTTCCCATTGACCGGAAATCCCTTTCCGCCCTTTTTATACATCATCCCTAAATAATAAGAAGCTAGTTTAGAAAGATTTTCATCATCCCCATCCGCAACAATCAAATAGTACCGTTCAGCCTTCTTAAATTGTTGTTCTCTCTCATACGTCTGAGCTGCCTCAAACTGCTCGGCAGGAGTCATGAAAGCATCTCGCAATGCCAAATATCCGATACCGATGATTGAAAAAATAATCAACATCGCAATAAATCGGGAAAGTTGTCTCATAAACGGAGAAGTTTTTTTTGCTTTTGTCATATCCTTTATCCTTTACAAAACATATAAAAACAAGTATATATGAGATATTTTAGAAGGAAAAAATATTTTGTGCAAGGCTTTTTATTACAAAAAATACAAATTTGACCCTCAAACCGGAGAACTGTTTTTGATCTATCAAGTAGATGATCAAAAATCATTTGTGGAGAAAATTGTTTTTCCGAATGCACCCTTTTCATTAAATCCAGAGGAACAAGTAGCGATCAATCGCATTTTTTTTCTGACTCATATTGCTTTCGGAATTACCTATTATAAGGCCTTCATTCCCCAAAAACCGGTTGTCGAAAGCGGTGTTTTATCTCCCGAAGAAGCGAGATTTTTTAACGATTTTTATCTAAAGGGCTTGGGCGAATTTGCTATCAAAAATAACCTGTCTTTACAAGGTCAAATCAGCTTTCCGTTTAACCCGTCTTATCAAGAAAAGAGCCATGACGTCCCCTTGGAAAATAAAATTTTTGTTCCGATCGGCGGTGGAAAAGATTCTTGCGTCACACTTTCTCTTTTAAAGGAAAGCCCTTTTCATATAAGCGTTTTTTCGGTCGGAAATCCAAAACCCATTCAAAAGTGTGCCGATATTTCACAATACCCGCACCTTGTTTTAAACCGAACCATTGACCCTGCTCTTTTAGAACTCAACAAAACAGGATCCGTTTTGAACGGTCACGTTCCCATCACCGGATTGATTGCTTTTTTATTATGGGCATCCGCTCTTTTATATCATCATCGTTATGCCGTTTTATCCTGTGAAAGATCTGCCAATCACGGGAACCTTATGCAAGGCACGTTAGAAATCAATCATCAATACAGTAAATCATTTCAATTTGAAAAAGATTTTTATCAATTAACGCAAAGAATTACACCTGATTTTCGTTATTTTTCGTTACTCCGTCCACTCACGGAAATTCATATCGCCAAACTATTTGCAAAGCGGTGTTCTTCCTTTTTTAACGTATTTACCAGTTGCAACAAAGCTTTTAAATTGGATGAAACAAAACGCCTGTCCCATTGGTGTGGCTGTTGCGATAAATGTCGGTTTGTTTTTTTAATTTTAGCTCCCTTTATGGAAAAAACCAAATTGATTGAGTATCTTAAAATCAATCCATTAAATGACCCTCATCAAATAGACGGATATCGTGAACTTCTGGGTTTTTTAGGGCATAAGCCGTTTGAATGTGTCGGAACGCCCGATGAATGCCTATTTGCTTTTTACCAACTCACACAACGAAAAGAATGGCAAGAAGACACCGTCATTAAAGCGCTCAAAGATCAAGTCTTATCCATTGCCCCCAAAGACCTTTTTGATCCCTCCGATCAACATCTTATTCCGAAAGAACTCTCATATGTTATCGATAAATTTACGCAATAAACTATTGGGGAAGGGATTGTCTGATTCTTAAAAATTTTAACGAGGTATGTGATGATCTGGTCAGATTTTAAAAATAAAACCGTTGGTATTTGGGGTATGGGTAAAGAAGGAGAGTCTGCCCTCAAAGCCCTTCAACGATATGCACCGAGTGCTCAAATAATCCCGATTACGGAGGAGAATAAACAAGATCTTCAATTCTGTCAAATTTTGATTAAGTCCCCCGGCGTCAGTTTATATCGATCTGAAATTCAAGAATTAAAACAAAAAGGAATTCCGATTCTTTCCGGAAGTTCTTTATTCTTTCAAAACAAAAATCCCAAAACAAAAGTTTTAGCCATCACCGGAACAAAAGGGAAAAGCACGACCTCTTCTTTATTGGCTCATACGCTCTCTGAAATGGGGATATCCGTTTCTTTGGGGGGAAATATCGGCGTTCCCTTATTAGATCTGTTAGAAACGCCCTCTGATTTTGTTGTGGCGGAGCTCTCCAGTTATCAATGTGCCGATTTGGTCGGGCATCCGGATATCGCCGTTTTGCTCAATCTCTATCCGGAACATTTGCAATGGCACGGGACGCATGAGCAATACTATCATGATAAGTTAAACATGATCCGGCACAGTCACTTTCCGATTTTGAATGCCACGGATCCCCTGACAAAAAAATTTGCAACCGATATTCAACCGTCTCTTTTCTTTAATGGAGACAGAGGGTTTCACGTCAAGAACAATTTTTTTTATGATTCGGATCAAGCACTTTTTCCCATTTCTCATTTACATTTAAGAGGCCGACATAACGCCGAAAATGCCTGCGCCGTTTTAAGCGTCATAAAAGCACTTGGTTTTTCATTCACACCATGTGAAAAAGCGTTTCAAACATTTCAACCCCTTCCGCATCGATTACAACCCATCGGAACTTATCATTCCATTTCTTTTATTGATGACAGTATTTCCACAACGCCCGAAACGGTTATTGCCGGATTAAACGCACTTCAAAACGGTCATCCCATAACCGTTTTGGTCGGTGGCTTTGATCGAGGGCAGAACTATGATGCACTCATTCGATATATTAAAGAATCGCCGATCACGATTCGCCTTATTACCCTGCCGGATACGGGATCACGCATTCATCAAGCGGCCCAAAAAGAGGGGCTTTTCGTTGAGCCGGCAAATAACATGAGAGAAGCCGTTCAAAAAGCATTTCAAATAACCCCGAAAGAAGGAACCGTTCTCCTTTCCCCCGGAGCCCCCAGCTACAATGCATATCGCAATTTTGAAGAACGCGGAGCAGATTTTAAGAGGGAAGTAGAAGCCCTGTTTTAGCCTCTTAGACCCTTAATAACTGATATTTTATTAAAGAGATAAAATTATCCTATAAATAGCAGGCAATTATTTTAAAATACAATAGTTTCCATCGAGTTTTCGCTGATCGGCACATTCATAACAAGCATCCGTCATGCCTGAGACAGGAACCCGTGTTTCCGTGTCACACGGATAGCACTTGTTATCTGATCCCCTAAGCGGTGAATCCCCAGAACATTTCGGAACACACCATCCATTATAAAGATTTCTCGTGTCAGGGCATCTTTCACAACCATCATGAGAAACATTTTCAATGCTTATATTCTTCTCTTCATTACATGCATAACATTTGCCATTAGATCCTGTAAACGCTCCCTCTCTGCACGGCAAAGAGCAATATCTATTTTGAGATCCATTTAAAAATCTATTAGGACACTTATCAACACAATAAGAAGATGTCAAACTAGATCCCAGATTAACTGGGTTCTCTTCTAAACATAAATGACATTCTCCATCACTACCACGAAATTCCCCCATAGGACAATCCATAATACATATAGACCCGTATTGAATTCTATTACCACATTTTTCACAAGAGTTATCAAGAACCCCATGGATATCAATATTTTTAGGATCATCACAAGAATAACACTCGCCATATCTTCCGGAAAACTGTCCATTTGTACAAGGAAGTGAGCAGTACAAATCGGAAGTACCGTTTAATACTCGATTAGGACAGGCTATTGAACAATATTCAGATTGGGAGCTCATCAAAACAGGATTGGGATAATCACAGCTGTAACAATTTCCATCAGATGCACGAAAGGAATAATCATCGCAATTTAAAATACAAGCTGTTTCATACAACATTCGATTATTACATCGTTCACACCCATCATGAGAAACCCCCTGGACGGAAATATTTCTTTCATCACCACAATCATAACATTTGCCATTCGTTCCTGTAAATGTCCCTTCTCCACATGGGAGAGAACAATATCGATCATTTACTCCATTTAAAATTCTATTTTCACAAAAAAGCTGACAAGTCTGAGGAAAATATAACACATCTATTGGATCTGCTTCATCACAAGCATGACATTTCCCAGTCATATCTCTTAAGAATATTCCTTCCGGACACGGGATCACACATTGGGTTTCGGTTGTTGTTCTCTCCCACAATTCTCGATTGGAACAGATATCACAATTCTCTTCTACGCCCGTCACATTCACACCGCCTTCATTATCACACGCATAACAGTTGCCGTCTTTCCCAATCAAGGGCTTATGCCACGGGCAACACTGGTCATTCTCATTACAGCACATCCCGTTGACGGCTTTGGCACAACAGTAGGGGCCTGATCTTCGATCTGGTGGACAACAGATCTGCTCTCCTGTCTCCGTATCTTCCGCACACCGCTCATACCCCTCGCATGAGGACACACAAATGTTCTCTTGGCACCGTTGACACGATCCACAATCACTATCCTTCTCACAATACCAGTTGGGCAAGGCTGTCTCGTCCAGATCCTCATCAAACAAAAATACCATGGTGGCCGTTTCTCTGTTATCCATCTCGCTCGGTTCACAGATCAGATCGTTCCCCCCATACACAATCTCGTTTGCTTTGATTAAAACAGGGAGTTTCCACCCCATCTTTAAAATCTTTTGACACACCCCAACAGGCACATCCGTCACTTCTAACTCAAACAATTTTGGATCATTCGGTTCCCGAAACGCCGTCACGGGATAGCCTTGCCTCGTTGTCGCAGGGAATTCATCCATTGTGAGTGTTCCTCTGTTTTGTCTCACCTGTTCGCCCACACTCACCGCTCTGAGCGTCAGTTCATTGATTGTCTCATTGGCTTTATATTGATCCACGGCATATCGATATCCTGCGATTGCTCCGATTGAGAGAATGCCCATAATCGCCAAAACGCCCAACATCTCCACCATCGACCGCCCCGATTCGGATGAGACACTCTTTTTCAGATTTTTAATTTTAGCCTTGATTTTACTCTTTAAAATCAACTCTTTGAACATTCCGTCCCTCCAAAAGTGTTTCAAAAAAACGATCCTTTTTTT
>CASECF010000053.1 GCA_949286245.1 uncultured Alphaproteobacteria bacterium | reverse complement strand
GAAAACTTTTTTCTTTAATTTTTTTAATAAAAATGGTACAATTAGAGAAATAACGGCAGGGTTCCCGGTCTGAAATAGGAGCAACATCTTTTTACGTTGTTTCAAGAGTCGATTGTCTGATTTTTTAGAATTGGCAATAGGGCTTTATGTCGGAGTTTGGATAGAAAAAAGAAAAATGAGGTGTCGTGATGCAAGAAGTTCTTCTCAATAATCTAGATGATGAAACCTCAATAGGCTTAGTCGATTATGTCTATCCGCATAAAAGAAAAAAAATATCTTATCTATCGGCAAACATGCCCTCTCAAATATCGTTTCCCAAGCGAATTTTGAGGGCACTGAAGAAAAGATTGTTCAGACAACAAGAAAAATCAAAGACCTCTTCTTCTCGAACGCTCTCGGATCTTATTCGAGAGGTAAATACGGGTGCTTTTTTGGAAGAACAAAATTCTTTGAAGGTGGAGGATACCTCAATCAATCACTCTTTCAATGCAAAAGATCAGACCCCCCTGACAGGAAAATTTGTGGCTTCGGAAGATCTGGATAAAATACGTTTGGAACGAGTGTTGAACAGAGTAATTTCAAAAAATACCTCTTTTGAGGCGAAAACACCGATTCCGAATAATGGGACAAAGTCACCTGTTGATAATATTTCTCAGAATACATTTGATCCTTTAGAGAAAAGAGCAAATGATCAAGAAGGATCGGTATCACTTGTTTCTGATCGAGAGAGACTTCAACAAAAAATTCGTAAACGTAAAAAAGAACTCAAAAAACATAAAAGTATTTATGCCCAAAAAAGAAAATCAAAAAAATCCGTTCAAATGAAGCGACGGTTTATGCTGAAGAAAAATGCTCGAAAAATAAAAGCTTCTTTGTCGCATCGGACTTTCAACGAAAAATCTCTTTCCTCCAAAACCGTGGCAACGGCACCTCGACAAAAACAGCTGAATATCGGCCTTATGACATTGAGTTCTCAACATAAAACGGTTAAAAATAAACGGGAAAACAATTTTTCGGAAGAGCTTCCTTTGAGATCGTTGGAACAATCAGAACAGGAAAAGCGGTTCACTGCTTCCAAGCGATTTTCTTCTCCCTCTTTTAACGAGTCGATTATTCAAACAGAGCCTCAAGGAGAGAGCGAGGTCCCGTTGATCAGATATAAAATGACGTGGGGTCGCCTGACTCGCCGATTGTTGAGGGCCCTTAAAAGAAAAATATTTAGAAAAAATCATCCTCTCGTAACCGATTCTCGTAAGTCGCTTTCGGCGCTAATAGACGAAATCAATACCGGACGTTTTCTGGAAGAACGTATACTTGCCGAAGATCGTGTTTTGGCTCAAAAATGGATGGGAATTGGGAAATCACCTTCTCAATCGGGAGAGGTGTCACAAGAGCTTAAATATCAAAATTTGCTCCAAGAAATTCAATATCCGTATATGTGGCATGAAGAACGAGAACAATTGAATAAAAAGGTTTATCAGATTCTTGAACAGTCTCCTCAAGCCACTCAGACGTTGCCGGAAGAAATGAGTGTTTTGAATACCTTGATACGACAGTTTTTTGAGCGGGCAAATGAAACGGATCCCAGTATATTCGGTTTAACTCACAAAGGATCAGAAAAGGCTTTAAAGATTTTAGCAGATAAAGGATATCCTCTGGCGCAAATGGGATACGCAAGTCTTTTGCAAAAAAAAGGGCATATATGGAATGCGGAAAGCTATTTGGATCAGTTCGTGCGGAATCCACTGAAATGTGATGCCAAATTACCCGATAATATCAGAAAAAAAGCAGATCTCCTGAGAAAACAATATCAAAAAAACTCTTTAAAACATCAGCTCGGCAACTTCGTTTCAAAGACAGTATTGGATCTTTTGAAAAAAGATCCCTTGTTGGTTGAAAAGAGGATTTGTTTAACCGGCGAAAGGTTGAAATGCGGTCTTGAATCGGATTCTTTTAAGCTCAATCAATCGGTCGGGTTGTGGCGAGTAGCCAAAGAAAGATAGCCTTATTGGATCTTTTGAAAAAAAAGATCCCTTGTTGGTTGAAAAGAGGATTTGTTTAACCGGCGAAAGGTTGAAATGCGGTCTTGAATCGGATTCCTTTAAGCTCAATCAATCGGTCGGGTTATGGCGAGTAGCCAAAGAAAGATAGCCTTTTCTCTGTTTTGTGAGGTCGGCTTGATTTTTTTTAAGCATACTCCGATTTGGAGTGCGATTATTCCGTATTAAAAATTAAATCGAGTCAAATTGTTTTTTTTGTCAAATTATTTTTATTTTTAGAAATAAATATTAAATAATTTATTTAAATTTTAATAAGTTATAAATAATATACATACGTGTATTTATTTTTTTCTTTCCATTTCTTTTAAATAT
>CASECF010000052.1 GCA_949286245.1 uncultured Alphaproteobacteria bacterium | reverse complement strand
ATCATTTTTCTATCTCCCACAATCCACAGAATGTCTTTCTCTTGGAAAATGGTATCGGGTTCGGGGTTGATTAGGCTGCCGTTGGCGCGTTCGATGCCGACAATGATGCAGCCTTGTATGCCGGCTTGACGGATGGATTTTCCAATTAGCGAAGAATCTTTTTCTAATGTGATTTCTTCCATGTCAATATTTTTTATCAATATATTGGATGCTGTGTTTTGGTCATTTTTTTGTTCTAAAAATGTTTGGAATTGTGCCAACTGTTCATCTGTACCGACAACGGTTATTTTGTCATACGGATAAAGATGTTCGTTTCCGTTGGGGATATAAAGAAGGAGATCACCCCGTTTGATTGATAAGATGTTTATCTTGAATTGAGTCCGTATACGTGTGTCGCCGATTGTCTGACCGATTGATTTGAAATCGGGCGCGATGGTAAATTCTGCTTTGTGCAAGTTTTTGAACGGGCTGCTATTCCTAAAAGCAGGTGCGGCAGGGGATGTGGCTGATACGTTTTTCTCTTCAGAACCCTCAAAATTCACCATGAATTGTTTTTCCATCGTTAGCGAACGTTTTCGTATCCATTTTGAAAAATAGATTATACCGATAAGCACGAGCGAAAGAACCAACCCTACTCCTGAAGCGACATTGAACAGATGGATGATAACTCCCATCACAATAATGATACAAAGTATGATTTTGACCAGTATCATGGATACCAATGCCCCACGGTTGAATAAATTGTCTTCCCAAAGTTCATGGAACTCCGTGGAATTATTTTTGTTCATGATGATGGCCCATAAGAATGGGGCAATGAGCAGCGAGAGCAAAACGAAACTTAGCAGATTCCCCTCTATTCCGGATAAATGCGTTTTGATGAGTGGATGTATATAGGTAAAAAACAGGGTAATTGTGAAACTACACAAAACCACATACAGCATGATGGATAGTAGCATGGATTTGAGTAATTTGTGCCACGTGCTTTGATGCTTGACCATCATTGTCCCGGAGGTATAGCGGTTGATCGAATCTTTTAAAAATTGAGGTAGGTGGGCATCAATAAAGGAGTAAACAGGTGTTGAAAACCGAATCATGTAAGGGGTCAGGAATGTCGTAATAACAGAAACAGCCACAATAACCGGATAAAGATACGAATCCGTGACCTTTAAGCTGACGCCTAATGAGGCAATGATAAAGGCAAATTCACCCACTTGCGCCAAAGAAAATCCGGACTGAATCGCGATGCGTAAAGACTGCCCGGAAAGAAGCACGCCGAAACTTCCAAAAAATACCTGTCCCAACAATACCAATAAGGTTAAAATAAGAATAGGTATGGCATATTGCCAGATGATGACCGGATCGACCATCATCCCGACGGATACGAAAAAGATGGCTCCAAACAAATCTTTTACCGGTTGAACTACTTGTACTATCTTTTCCGATGCAATGGTCTCAGCCAAGAGGGACCCCATGACAAATGCCCCTAATGCGGCAGAAAATCCCGCTTGAGTGGCAATCATGACCATTCCTAAGCAAAGGCCGATAGACATGATTAATAACGTTTCGTTGTTGATGAATTGGCGTATTTTCCGCAGGAGTGTGGGGATTAGATAAATACCCAGTACAGACCAAAAGATTAAGAACGCAGCTAATTTCAATACGCTTTGGAACATTTCGTTTCCTTCAAAATGTTCACTCACGGCTAATGTGGACAACAACACCATCATTACGACGGCCAACAACTCTTCTACTACAAGGATTCCCAGAACGATACCGGTAAACCGTTGTTGGAGCAGTCCCATATCGCTAAAGGCTTTGAATACGATGGCGGTGGACGACATGGAGAGCATTCCGCCTAAAAAAATACTGCTCATGTGTGAGAATCCCATCGCGTTACCTGCCGTATAACCCAAGAATGTCATGCCGCAAACAACGGTGATACCTGCGGTAAAGGCTGTCAGCCCCACGTTCATCAGTTTTTTGAATGAAAAATCCAGTCCCATTGCAAATAACAAAAAGATAACGCCGATATCTGCCCATGTTTTTATGTTTGCCGGATCTGATACGGTTGGAAGGAACGGCACCGAAGGGCCTGCCAAAATTCCTGCGACGATATAACCTAAAATGACCGGTTGCTTCAGCCATTTGAAAATGACGGTCACCAACCCAGCCACGATTAAGATGAATGCTAAATCTGAGATAAGAGGAGCGACTTCAGACATAGTTGTGTTATTATAAAAAATCGTTCGTAAATGTTTTTCTTTTGCCAAACAAATATAGACCGAATTTGTTTTTCTTAGGTGTGTTTGCATGGAAAAAATTTCATTTTGCCACGAATCTGTCTTGAAACAGGGCATTCTGTCATGTTGGGTGGGAATGGATAAGCACTTCCCTTTATCTATTCGGATTTACTCGCCGGGAAAATGAATTTATCTTGGGTGAACAGATGAGCATGAACCGGAAACCGTGATTAGAGGGCATAAAATCATAAGTTTGCTTTTATTAGTGCTCAAAATATATTTTTTAACTCGAATGCGCTTGAATGCTCCTCGGAAAAGAGTAATTTTTCATCGAGGTTTTTTAATAATAGTATTAGATTTAAGGTTAACAAAGTTTGATTAGGGGTTGTCGTGAGACAGCCTTTAATTGTTTTAGACCCTACCGAAACACTTTTTCCTCTTTCCAAATCCATTTTCAAAACTTCATTTTAAGCATTATCGGGATTGAATATTCCTTTCCGATTGATTTGTCATACAAAAACTATGACCTTTTATTTTTTTGACAGATGCAGGGCTGACGCATTACAAATTTCCAGACCTTTTAAAAAGTATTTATCTTTAGAGAGTCAAAGGGATAATAATAAAAATCAAAGAAGTAATGGAAATATTCTCTATATTAGAAAAAGTATCAGATCCTCGTAGAGATCA
>CASECF010000051.1 GCA_949286245.1 uncultured Alphaproteobacteria bacterium | reverse complement strand
TTTTTCTTTTTACGGTAAGTATCTGTTGTTGTACCCATATTATCCCCTTTCTAAGATTTCCTTTATTGCGTGTTTAACACTCTTTATATCATCAATGCAATTAATATCATCCAAATCGCATATTGGCACAATTCTCCCGATAGAACCGTCATAAACGCCTACCGAATACACATCAATGATAATGCAGTATCCTGAGTGCAATTTGCCTGATTTAACGCTCTTATTTTTATCAATCTCCACCGTATCCACATTGCAATATTTATCGAGTTGAGTATTTAAGTGCGGAAACGCCTTGTTGTTCAGTTTTACTTCTACCGGAAGATATTTTCCAGATATATAAATATAATTGTCTGGTCTTCCAACAAATTTCCCATCCTTGTAACACGAACGCTCGAAATAAAATTTCTTTTGATCTCCTAAAATTTTTAATAGATAATCAACGTAGAATTTTCTAAACTGAACTTCTAAAAAGAACCGTCTCCTGTATTTTCCAGCTATATCAATCCAATTTTCTTCTGAAATGTTTCGCAACGGAACAGGAGTAGCAACGCTGTTCTTCAAAAAGCCTATATCGTCATTGTCCTTTAAAACAATATCTTTTAGTTTATTAAACTGATCTCCGAGAACAGGCGTTATTGATGTCTGGGATGCAAGTTTTAGGAAAGAGTTAAATTCTTCCAGTGGAGTAGGTCTTTCAAGAAACTTAAAATCGCTCATTTTCGCATAGATACGACTTCTCCAGTGTATATTTTCTGCATTTTCCTCATACTGTGGGAGTTCCGATACTCTTGCTACTCCAAATATTTTATTTCCGTAAATTTCATAAAAGAGTTCAGCAAATTTTAATATTTCGTCAAATTTTTCAAGATAATCTACGTATTTTTCTTTGCTCTTTTTAATCTGCGCTCTTAAATGTCTCACCTTTTGTATTGCGGTTTTGGCATGGAAGAAAAACACAATATCATCCCGTACAGCCCATTTAGGCGCGGTAAAATTTAATTCTTCCGGACAGCACACAAACATTTCCAAATCGGTAAGATAATCTTTATCAACATAGAACTTCATTTCTTCAAGGCTTGTCATGTACGACACGTTTGCTATGTATGATTGAACATTATTCATTTTGACCTCCAAATTTATCATTAATTTTCTGGCCTCTGGTTTTAAAGTTGATAATCTCCACCGGGCTATCCAGTTCATCCGGCAAAATCCCAACTACCACTACCCTTGTCGGCTTCAGCTTCTCGCACATCTCATAGAACCCCTTACAGAACTCATCTCTTGCACTTTTAGATCGCACTCTGCCGTTCGTGCTGCAGCATACCGTACTTCGCTTCGGAAGTCCGTCTAATAGCCATTCACGGCCTTTATACGGGATGATATTGACACTCGGTATGACTGTGATTCCCTGCAAAGTCAGATACCAGTCCAAAGCCATGCTCCGATATTTATTCCAGTATTGCATAACCAGAGGCATTTGTGTGTCGATGGAGAAGTCCAGACCGCATATGGATTGATACAGTTTTAGGTATTTTATATATTTGTCAGGGTTCGCCCATAAGGCTGTGAATTTTTCATCGTCAACATAGAAATTGCAGTTCATTCCATGATGTCCTTTGAACGACCTGTTAAGTCCTGCCCGGAAGTCGATTGTATCTGTTGGATGCGCCTGTACCGGAAGCAGTTTGGGAAACCCCATCTCCGTCAGTTCCGCTCCGTAAATCAGGAACTCCTTCATCACATCATTTGCTGTAGAATAACGCATATATCTCATATAAAAATCCTCCCATAACGCAAAAAATCACCGCAAAATATTTGCGATGTCATGCACAGAAGATTTCCTCCCTTCAATATTTTATTTTGTTATTGATGCCTTTTTAGCACAAAGGTATCAAAAGGTATCGCTTAAAATCTTTCAAAACCCTTGGTTTTATGCGATATTTGAAAAAATCACTACGGGTTCGACTCCCGTTATCTGCTTGCTAAAACCCTTTATTTATGCGGGTTTTAAGAAACGATCATCCAGAAAGGTATCAAACAGGGTATCAAACAAAAGTTCTGATATTTCAATTATTTCGATTGAAATTCTGGTATGCTACTTAAAATATCCTGTTTTCGTTCGATTCCTCTTCTGTTTCTGTGGTAGTGTTGCTCCGTGCAAAGTATGTTCGTGTGACCCATTTGACCTATAATCAGGCGTTCATCAATGTGGTTATCAAGAAGAATAGATCCATAAGTTTTGCGGATTTTATTCGGAGATTTGCGATAAATTTTGATTTTGTCACAAATTCTTTTTTGACGGAGTCTGATTGTCTGCGTATGCATTCTTTCTCCATCTTTCATAAATATATATTCGCAAAAAGGATTAGTTTTCTTGATTGTATTGGCCAACCATTCGTATTGCTTTGGTATGATTACCGTTCTGACTCCTGCCGGGGACTTCGGGTAATCATCAATATCATAGACATATTTTCCGTTTTCCTTGTACCTTGTCTCGGTGCGCCGTATTTTAAATGTACATCCGTCAAAGTCACTGTGTTTTAGTGCAACGGCTTCTCCTATTCTTATTCCGGTTACAAACATTAGCAAAATTGCAAGATTATAGATATCAAGATTTTTTTCAAGATATTCCATCATAATCGGCATTTCATCTTCGTCAAAAACTTCTTGATAATCTTCTTTGATTACTTTGCAGAAATCCGAGTCTGAGGTGTCAAGCTCTTGAAAGATTGCTTCCACATTAAAGGTTATTAACTTTCTCTTTTTGGCTCTTTTAAGAAGTCCTCTGGTAATAATCTTGAGTTCAGAAAAGGCTTTTGCTGTCAAATCGTACTCTGAAATCTGTTCTTCCAAAAAATCTTCAATTTCTTCTGGTTCTAAGGACTTGATTTTCCTATTCCCAAATTCTTTGTAATATCTCTTGAAATCTTGTGTATACCTCAAATGTGTTGCTTTTTTTATTTTTTTCAGTCGTACTCTTCTTTCGTTCCACTCGTTAAAAACTTCTTCGACCGTTGGATTCTCTTGCTTTTCTTTCCAAAACTCAACAATCAAATCTTCTATTTCTTTTTGTGTATTTCTTTTTCTTGGGACACGTTTTTTATCTTCATCCGGCAAGTATGTATGATATTTTCCGTCACTTCCCTTCCATATTTTATATGGGTGTTTTTCCAACAACTCTTTTCTTTTGTTCATGTTGATTTGCTCTTCTATGCATGACACATTTATCATACCATGTTCAAGAGCATACTTCAATATATCCTGATTATTCATATTATTAAAAGGAGCCGGGATATCCCTTTGCTGGCCAGCGGCTCCGACTCCTTTCTTTATTATCTACCGCTCATAGATTTTTCTACATCACTTCCGGGTTCAATCAGTTTAATACCGGCATACTCTTCTGTAAGTTTCTGCATCTCTTCCATAGATACGTGACCGTTTATCCAGTTTTCATACAAACTTAAACAATCGTCAACAAACTTTGGTATGCGCTTTTTCGCCGACTTTTCCCAGTAATCCGAAATCAATACATTTACCGGAATTACAAGCATCATCTTTAGAATATCATCCGCAAGCTGCTCCGTCTTTTCTAAAGCTTCTTTTTTTGCCTTAACCCTTTCTTCGTTTCGGATTTTTACAATGTCTTCCGTTGTCAATACATATGTCTTCTTTTTCTTTTGTTCTTCCCTTTTCTGTCTCCTAAAGTCTGCTCTTCCCACAATGTTTTCCCTCCTATCCTATTGCCTTTTTTATAATGTCATGCATATTTTTCTCTGCAATGTGCTCTCGGACAGATTCTTCTGGAAAATCTATCTGATAACACATCTCTTTGATTCTATTTGTGATACGTTCATCATATTGTAATGTATCAAGAGACTCGTTGCTGGTAAAAATTGTAATCTTTTGATTTACATATCTTCCGTTGATGATTTCGTAAAATTTGTTTTTCACCCAGTCCGTCACTTTTTCTGTACCAAAATCATCAATTACCAGAACGTCTATATACGATAAAGCATGAAGTAATTGGCTTTCTGTGTCTTCACTTTGTCTATCGTAGGTTCTTCTTATCTCTGTCAAGATCTGTGGACTTGTTGCGAACTTTACCGGTGCGTCCCTGTTTAACATCAACTCATTTGCAATGCTAGCCGCCATCCGGGTCTTTCCGCTTCCTTTGGCAGACGAGTAAATATATAACCCCATTCCGCTTTTTTTCTCTTCTGTAAAATTATCCAAATACTGCTTGATGATTTTACAGGCAATCCTCGCTTTTTCTTTTCCGTAGGGAGTTTGATACGCATTGATAGAAAAAGTTGATAATCTCACATCCTTTAGCCTTTCTGGCAGTTCGGCAAAACGAATGCGTCTTTTAAATACGGATTTTTGATAACATCTACAATGAGACGCAACAGATTTTCCATCAATTTCCTTTACAACCCATCCTGTTCCGTGACATATGGGACATAAATTAGAATCCTTCAAATTCTCCGAGTTCTGGTCCGGCATCAATGAATTTTTGTATGTATCCCTCATGTGGCTTATCTTTTTCTCTAATCTTGTGTCCATTGGATTTCCCTCCCTTGTTTAGCCTATCCCAAATTATCCCCTGATAATTATTTGCCATAGACTCATTAATCACAGATATAACAGCTTCCTCGCCGTATCCGCTTATGTTATTTAAAATTTGAGTAAGAAATTTTTTCATTCCTCGCTCTGTATCATAATGATTTTGTCGGGCAGGTTTTTTGTGGTCTTTATAATCCATCCATTCCCTTATTGATTCCAACAGGTTTTCGCTCTTAAGTATATCTCCGTATTCGTCTTTGTAATAACCCAACACATAATTTAGATTCTCCACATTAGATTTAGAGGAAGAATAATGTGAACAAGGCTCTGGTATTTTATCTTGTTTTTTGCTCTCCAGCCTCTTCCTTTTTTCTCTTTGCTTTGCCTTTCTTGTTCTTTCGTATTCTCTTATTTTTTCAAGAGCATCCGCATTTTGATATTCCTCCCAGTTTGATACCCTCGTGACTCCGTCTGTAGTAACCTCAATCATTCCAAGCGCTTCAAACGTTCGGAGAGATAATTGAATAATTTTTAAGTCTTCCCCAAAAATATTTGATAAAAGTTCATCGTTTGCCACTACTTTACCAGATAAAATAATCAACCCGGATTCATTGCATTTTCCGCACAAACAAAGCAACTGAAACCACACACAAATCATCTTATATCCTTCCGGCATAGATTTGATTTGTTTAATCTTCCAATTATCAAATATATCTGTTGAAATCTTTATCCACTTCACATCATTCAACGGCTTTTCCTCCAAAAATAAGTCTATTTTGGCGTTTCCAATAATCATTTTCATTACTTCTTCCTTTTGCGAGTCTTTTAAATTTTTCCACGCAATCTTTACATGTTTTCCCTGTTGGCAGATCAAT
>CASECF010000050.1 GCA_949286245.1 uncultured Alphaproteobacteria bacterium | reverse complement strand
TCGCTTACTTTTTCTACCGCTGTTAATGTTCTTAATCTGGCTTGTTCTTCTTTACTAAATCTTATTTTGCTCATTCTTATCTCCTTTTGTGTGAGTTTAACAAAAAAATTCCCCTTTGAATATTTTTTTCAAAGGGGATTTCCTTTTTTCCTCCACTTTCTGGGGTACAGATCAGTTTACTGGGGGATATCTATTGTGTTTAAAATAATTTTTTATGCAACTCTGTATAGAGTAAACATATTTAAAATGTGTATCTCTACAGCTCATAGACAAATATCACTGATCGTTTGCTTCTTTATGCGGTATTTGGAGTCGATGTTTTGTTATTCTCTTTTTTGTCAGGAGCGAAAAAAGGCGCGGAACAAATTCCCTTTTCATTTCTGAAATGAGATTTATTTTTAGAGAAAAACAATAACCAACAATGTTGATGGTTATTGTTCTTTAGGTATATCAAAATTCAACACACTCGTTAATCATAGAGAAAAACGATTCTATCGGTAAGAGGTTCCGGTTGGGTTTTTATTTAATGACAATATTCATCAACCGACCGGGGACATAGATCACCTTAATGATTTCTTTCCCGTTCAAAAGGTCTTGAATGCGTGGTTCTTGTTGAGCTGATTTTAGGATCTCATCTTGAGTGCTGTCAACCGGAACAATCAGTGAAGCTCTTTTCTTTCCTAAGATCTGGACAACAATTTCCATATCGTTTTTGACCAAAAGCGATTCATCATAGGTTGGCCACGGCGCATACGTGATTGTTTCCGTATGTCCTAACTTTTCCCAGAGTTCTTCCGCAACAAACGGGGCAAGAGGAGAGAGTAATTTTACAAAACTCTCCATATCTTTTTTGGCAATCGGCTTTTCTGACTTATAAATAGCGTTGACCATTTCCATCATTTTGGAAATACCGGTGTTAAAGGTCATTCTCTCCATATCTTCCGTGACCCCTTTAATTGTTTTATGCATGATTTTTGTCAATTCGGGATCTCCGGTCTCTTGAATTTTTTCAGGTGTTTCAAAGATGTTCCAGACACGTTTTACAAACCGATTGACGCCGTTAATTCCATCGGATGTCCACGGTTTTTCGGCATCGATCGGACCCATAAACATCAAATAAAGGCGCATGGAGTCAGCCCCGAACTCAGTTTCCACATCATCCGGATTGACAACGTTATAACGAGATTTACTCATTTTTTCGACCTGCGTATTGACTTTAATGTCTGTTTCTTTGACATACCAATCATTTCCACGGCGTTCGACCTGTTTCGGATAATAATACTTTCCGTTATCATCCTGATAAGAATAGGCTAACACCATGCCTTGATTGACCAATCTTTTAAACGGTTCATCCGTTGAAACGAGACCGGCGTCAAACAGAACTTTTTGCCAAAAACGAGCATAGAGAAGATGTAAAACGGCATGTTCGACACCGCCGACATACAAATCCACCGGCATCCAATATTCATCAGCTTCTTTGCTGATAAAGTTAGAGTCGTTATGTGGATCGCAAAAACGGAGGAAGTACCAAGAACTTCCGGCCCATTGAGGCATCGTGTTTGTTTCTCGAAGAGCCGGGTTCCCTGTTTCTGGGTCTGTTGTTTGAAGCCACTCTGTGCACCGTGCTAGGGGTGGTTCACCGTCTGCTGTTGGTTTAAATTCTGCCATGGGCGGTAATAGAACAGGTAAATCTTTTAGAGGTAAAGACTTGATTGTTCCATCTTCACAATGGACGATTGGAAATGGTTCACCCCAATAGCGTTGTCTGGCAAAGAGCCAGTCTCTTAATTTATAATTGACAGTTCCTTTTCCAAAGCCATTTTTTTCTGCATATTCAATCATTTTTTTCTTTGATTCGGCGACATGGAGGCCGTTTAAAAAGTCGGAGTTAATCAAAGCCCCGTCTCCTTCAAAGGCTTCTTTGGAAATATCACCGCCTTCAATGACTTGTATCATGGGAATACCAAACTTTTTGGCAAAGTCATAGTCCCGTTGATCATGAGCCGGAACAGCCATAATGGCACCGTACCCGTAATCTCCCAAAACATAGTCGGCAATATAAATCGGAATTTCTTTTCCGTTCAGTGGATTGATGGCATAAGCTCCCGTAAAGGCTCCTGTTTTATCTTTGACATCAGCTAAGCGATCTTGAGCGGACTTTTTGGACGCTGCTTCGACATAAGCATCGACTTCCGCCTTATGCTCCGGTGTTGTTATTTCCTTAACCAGAGCATGTTCGGGTGCCAATACGCAATAGGTGGCTCCGAACAAAGTGTCGGGACGTGTTGTATAAACCGTAAATTCGGCTTTTTGTCCGGCAACTTTAAAGACAATATCGGCACCTGTTGATTTTCCGATCCATTCCCGTTGCATTGTTTTAATACTTTCGGGCCAATCCAGTTTATCCAATCCCTGTAAGAGCCGTTCGGCGTAATCTGTGATTTTTAACATCCATTGACGGAGTGGCTTTCGAATAACTTCATCGCCGGTTTCAACGTATTTTCCGTCTTTCACTTCTTCATTGGCCAAAACGGTTCCCAATTTGGGGCACCAATTGACAGGTGTAATGACCTCGTAAGCTAAACCCCTGTCAAATAGGATTTTAAAAATATATTGCGTCCATTTGTAATAAGAGGGATCAGTTGTATTGATTTCTCGGTCCCAATCGTAAGAGAGTCCGATGGATTTCAGTTGAGTCCGAAAAGTGTTGGCGTTTTGTTTAACAACATCGGCAGGATGCATTCCTGTTTTTTCGGCATATCGTTCGGCCGGAAGACCGAAAGCGTCCCACCCCATTGGGTGAAGAACATTAAAACCGTTCATTCTCTTATAGCGTGCCATAATATCCGAAATCGTATAATTTTCGGCATGACCGACATGAAGGCCGGCGCCTGACGGATAGGGGAACATATCCAAGACATAGTATTTGGGCTTGTTTTTATCTATTTCTGTTTTAAAGGTTTTGTTTTGATCCCAGTACTTTTTCCATTTGTTTTCAATTTCAATATGATTATATTCTGCCATTGATTTCTCCTATCACAAAAAAATAATTGGGGAAAGGATATAAAACATCTCTCTAAAAGTCAAATATTATTTGATTTTTGAGACGGAATAATCGCTTTAACATAAAATACGTTTTCGGCAATATTTTAAAAAGAGCTTTAAAGTAAGAACAAGGAGCTTTCAAAATATGACATCCCCGTTTTTAGAGCGGTTGGTGTGCCGTCCTTGTGACCGGCGGACAATTGCTTTAAAAAGCCCTCAAAATTTTTATTGGATCGGGTGGGAATATTTTTATTCTACGGAAGGGAGCGTTGATGGAGTTGGGTTGGTTTAACATCGTTATGCGATGATATTTTTTGAGCTTTTACAGACTGTTGAGAGCTCTGCCTGCAAAAAAAAACTCAAAATTTTTATTGGATCGTGTGGGAATATTTTTTATTCTACGGGAGGGACCGCTGATGGAGTTGGGTTGGCTTAACATCGTTATGCGATGATATTTTTTGAGCTTTTACGGACTGTTGAGAGCTCTGCCTGTTGTTGGAGGAACACCATCCGAGAATCAAAGCGCTTCCCATGAGACAAAGTCCGACCAAAATTTGTTTTAACGTTGTTGAAGTGTCATGAGAAACCCTTATTTGGGGGATTGAATTGTCATGAGGAGCCGTTGTGGGGGGAGTCGGTTCTTCTTTTTTTGTGTGAACAAATTTTTTTGGGGGGAGTAGTGGAACGGTATCCGCCCGTTGCGTGTGTTGAGGTTGGTATTCTCCACACATATAAGCTTGACGCATGTCGGCCTCTTGAGCACTTTTGGGAAGAGTGTCGAATGTTTTTTTCATATATTCTCCAAAATAAGGAGCTAATTTTTGAGAGCTTTCTCTTCGAATTTTATGGTCAACAGGTTTGCCGGTCATTTTTTCTTTTCCTTTTATCATAAATGCTTGTGGAGGAAATTGTATCATATTTTTTAGCTTTTGACAAACATTTTGTAAAATGAGATTTTTTTTGAATCTGTTTGAGAGATTGAAAAGAAAACCCGCCTACCGAAGTAGTCGGGTTTAATAAAACTGTGGATGTGTTTTTATAATAGGTTAAAAAGGTATAAAATAGAATAATGGGGGTAATCAACAGACTACCCCCTCATTTTGCGGTATAAAACCTTATTATATATGTGTTGACCGTCTAATTAATCTCTGAAAAAAATCAAAACATATATCAATTATGAATTCTGTGATAATTATATTGAAAAGTCAAGTGAAATATTATAATCTGTATATAAAATTTTAATTCATATAAAAGGAGATGGTATGAAATATAGATTAGGGTTGGATTTGGGCGTTGGATCTATTGGTAGTTCTATTGTTGAATTGGATGATCAGAATAATCCTAAGAATATAGTTGATGCAGGCGTTCGAATCTTTAATGTATCTGGGGGCGCAGAAGAACGAAGAGCTAAACGGAGTATGAGAAAAAATCTGGTTCGTACTCGAAAACGTCTCGAATTACTTGCACAGAAACTGTTTGAGAATGATCTTTGGATTAATGAGACACCGGAGGGAACTGATAGATTGAGGGCAAAATCTCCGTATAAAATTCGTTTTGATGCCATTCATGGAAAATTGTCAAATCCAAACTTTATCGGCCGTGCTATTTTACATATGGCAAAACATAGGGGAGCTGGTTTTGTATCTGTATCGGAGGAAATGCAAGAGGAAATACTAGAGGAGGGGGAGAAATCAAAAGCGAAAAAATCACCTTATGAAATGATGTCGCAACATCTTAATGAAACAAATTCCAGAACATTGGGAGAGTTTTTTTATAGACGGCTTTGTGAGAGTTATGAAAAAGATGAAAGAGGGGAAAAGCCAAATTGGGATAAAAGGATTATTCGTCAAAAAGAAGATGCTTTAAATCACCATATTGTTGATTATGCGATTCCACGTTATTTGGTTAAAGATGAGTTTAATCAGATTTGGGATGAACAATCAAAATATTTTGAGCAAATGAGAAAAATGGGTTTAAAAAAAGAAGTATATGATATTTTATTTTATGAACGACCGGCAGCGCCGTATGGAGTTGGAAAGTGTATTTATTTTCGGGATGAGGATAGATTGTTAAAGGCCCATCCATTATTTGAGCTGAGACGTATTTATGAAGAGGTAAACAATATTCGTATATTAAGTGATACCAACAAACGCAAATTAACATTAGAAGAACGAAATAAAATTGTTAATGATCTGTTGTTTCAGGGCAAGAATGCTGGTAAAAAATCTATAAAAAAATTATTGGGATTATCGGGACAACAGAAAATTTCTTTGGTTGATGATAAAAATATTAAAGCATATTTATATGCACGATCGGAATTTAAAAATATTGAATATTTACAGAGACTTTCTGAGAGTGAATTGGAGCAATTTGTTAACTTTTTAGCAGAGCCGGTTAATCCGAATGATAAGAATGGGCGCTTGTATAGTGAAGATGAATTGATAGCGCAATTAAAACCGATTTTAGGTATTGATAATGAAAAAGAAATAGGAAAATTGCTTACAAAACTTCCCAAGGGACGAGGAATGCTGGGTGAAACTGCGTCTAGAGTTATTTTGGAAAAATTAAAATCGGATGTCATCACTCATCGAGAAATAACAGATGAATTATCCAAAATAGATACTCGTTTTATGGCATCTGAGGAGGTGGCTCGTCAAAATCAGGGGAAATCTGAGAAACTTCCGTATTATGGTGAGATTTTACAATCAGATACGCAGCCTTTACCTCCATTGGTTATCAAGAATAGCAATAGTTTAAATCCGGATGAGATAAAGTGGGGAAAAATTGCAAATCCGGCGGTTCATATGATTTTAAATCAACTTCGCTTGGTTGTGAATGATATTGTTCGTATTTATGGGAAGCCGTATGAAATTAATATTGAATTAGGTCGGGATGTTGGTTTATCTACTAAGAAGAAAAAACAACTGGAACAAGCCCAAAAGAATAACGAGAAATTAAATGATGAGGCAAAGAAATATCTTCAAGATCATAAGTTAGTTGTCAATAGTAAAAATATTTTGAAGTATAAGTTGGCAAAAGAGCAGGGATGGAAAGATGCTTATGATCCAACGACTAATATTACACGCAATTTTAATGGATTTGAAATTGAGCATATCATTCCTCGAGCAAAAGGAGGAACGGATACTTATAATAATTTGTGTTTAGTGAATAGAAACGATAATTTAAATAAGAAAGATAATTTTGCCTATGATTATTTTGTTGGAAATGGACATAAATCAGAGGAATTGATCGGTGAAATTTTAAAGAACGCACGTGATCGGTTGCCGAACAAGGCCTGGCGGTTTGAAGCAAGTGCCCGAGAACAATTTGAGGATATGGGTGATCAAGAAGAAAGCACACGGTATTTAACGGATACTCGTTATGTTTCAAAAATGGCAGCACGTTATTTAAGGGCTATTGTCAATTGTTCTGATAGTGATGAAGTTATTCATAACAGGATTTTATCTATAAAAGGAAACCAAACGGCACAAATGAGACGATGTTGGAATTTAGAGGGGATAGAGTACGATTTGATGGGTTTGGATATACCAAGATATGTTAATTGTTCGCCGTATTGGGTAGAAATAAATACGGGGGAGGTTGTTGATGGAACAATGAAACCCGACACAGATGGTGATTGGAAATTAATTGATAAGAATAAAAATAGACAATGGTTCTCCAAGCCCAGGATAGATCATAGACATCATGCAATGGATGCTATTACGATTGCTTGTATGAATCGATCAATGATTCAAAAATTATCACAGGAGGTGCTTTTAAAAAAAGATAAAATTCCTTTACCACTAACAAGTGTTGAGTCTGCTGGAGAATTTAGACGAAAGGTAATTAATGTTCTGAAGAATATAAATGTTTCACATAAGCCAGAGCACGGTAAACAGGGAAAACTGCACAAGGAGACGGGTAGAAAGGTTTTATGTGTTAATCCGGATGATAAAAAATCTTTGATTACGGTATATTCCAGAAAAATTTTACAAGTATTAAAAACCAAAAAAGATTTAAATAAACTCCTTATTCCGGATACAATTAAAAACGAGTGGCATGAAAATATTGCAGAAGATAAATTAAAGCAAGAAAAATTGGTTAAAGATTTTGAGATTTATATACCACTAGCTGAGCAAAAATTAATTTATGAAAATAAAAAAGCTTTATCGGAAGGGAAAAAGGAAATAGCGATTACAGAGACTCGTATTTTGAATAAAGCATTTCATTTGATTCAAGAGGTAGAGTTATGGAAAGGGAATAAATTCAAATGCTATGAAAAAAACTCTTCGCTTATTTATATTCAAAAACATGGTGTTGCTTATGAGGGAAGGAATAATTATTGCGTTGATTTTTATCAAAACAATGGGAAGATTGGTTGGGAGGTAATTAAGTGCTTTGATATTAATCAAAAGGATTTTAAGCCGATATGGCTTCAAAATGGAGGAAAAATAATTTGGTCTATTCAACAGGGAGATTTGATAGAATTGGATACTCCTTCAGAATGGAAAAGGTATACAGATAAAACAAGATGTTTCGCCAGAGTTAAAAAGTTTAGTGAGGGGGCTATGACTATAGATTACTCCACTGATGCTAGAATGACCTCTCCGGCAGATAAGATGTTGGATTATATGTTTGTTGATAGTTTGGAGGACAGAGGGTTGAGTTATTTTATAAAACACAATGCTCGAAAAATAGAACTTACTCCGTTTGGTAAAATTAAGAAAAAACACAAGGTATTAAGTTGTGGCACGCCAAAGACGGCTTGAAACTCTGACCGGCTGGTCACTGATGTGGATACTTTGTATGTTTGATATTCCGGTAAGGACAAAAACTGAGATACGTCAGGCAACACGTTTTCGAAATCTTTTACTGGATGAGGGTTTTATGATGAAACAGTTTTCGGTTTACATTAAACCAGTTAAAAGTTTATCTGTAGCTCAGACGATTACTCAAAATGTGTCGAAATTTATTCCTGATAATTCGAGTGTATCATTTATTTATATAACCGATAAACAATATATGATGACTAAAAACTATTTAGGTCGGAAGAATGAAGAAAACGAGGAGCAGATTCGAGAAAAAAATGGTCAATTATTACTATTTTAAGATGATTCAATCTTATTTTTTTTAATGAAAAAGCCTTGAAATTTAATGATTTCAAGGCGTTATACTGAAAAGAGTATATCAGAGATTAATTAGACGGTCAACTATAACACAGTTGAGAGCAATGTCAGATTCAGTAACAGTATATCAGAGATTAATTAGACGGTCAACTATAACTATCGCGCGTTGTGTGTATAATAGTACCGCAGTATATCAGAGATTAATTAGACGGTCAACTATAACTTGTCTTTTCTTTTGAAAATAGAAATCCAAAGTATATCAGAGATTAATTAGACGGTCAACTATAACGAATCGATTCTCTTTCCTGTTGGGAGGGAGAGTATATCAGAGATTAATTAGACGGTCAACTATAACCATAATCTTAAGGCAATCGCCCCAATAAAGAGTATATCAGAGATTAATTAGACGGTCAACTATAACGGAGTTGTTCGAGGCTTAATCGACCCTGTTAGTATATCAGAGATTAATTAGACGGTCAACTATAACATGATTAAATAAATTACGGCTTGAAGCCTAAGTATATCAGAGATTAATTAGACGGTCAACTATAACTTGTCTTATCTTGATTTTTTACTTCACCAGAGTATATCAGAGATTAATTAGACGGTCAACTATAACTTGTGTGTGATAGTATCGCACGCTAGGGGCAGTATATCAGAGATTAATTAGACGGTCAACTATAACTTCAAGGCTTAAATACGATGAACCCGATCGAGTATATCAGAGATTAATTAGACGGTCAACTATAACGCTATGTTGCAGGTAAAGTACGGAAAGTCTAGTATATCAGAGATTAATTAGACGGTCAACTATAACATAAGTAAATAATAGCATATTTTAAAAATGAGTATATCAGAGATTAATTAGACGGTCAACTATAACTTCTGTATAATAGTATTTTACATAGTTGTGAAATATTGTCAAGTGTTTTGTGTAATAGTATGCGGACGACGCGTGTAATAGTATCCGAACGGTATCCGCTCTTGTATTAACTTCTGGGCGGAAAATACCACAAATAAAAATCTCCCTTTTTTCGCCATAGACCAAAAGGGCAATCGTCAATTAGTATTTCACCCGATTTTTTAAATACGATTTTCCCGTCGTACTCTTCATTTATTTTTGCTTGCAAATCCTCAAGGGTTTTTGCGCTTTGCAAGATCTGTTCTTTTTTGGCATCACGTTCCCATGCCCTTAAAATCTCCGGAGTCAAATCCGCTCTTTTGTAAACTGTCATTTAACACTCCTTACTTTTCTCAGCCGGCCGCGTGTGATAGTATGCGGACGGTGTTCGTGTGATAGTATTTAGGCTGCCATCGTCAGCGGTGGACCACCACGCCCACCGGACGCCCTTTCGGGCGTTTCGGCTTTTAAAACCTATAAAACGGTAACATTACCTGCTTATAAGGACCCTTTTTCGTAAATACGAAAAGAGGAATCCCCTTTTCGCAACAGAAATCACGGCATGTTTCAAATGCCGTTTTACTTATCTTTTTGGTAACAACCACACCTGTAATATAGTTGCTACCAACACGCACCCAAAATTCTCTGTGCGTCTTCGCGGCTCGACGGGTTGCATAAAGCTTCCCATCTTCTCCGTATTTAGACCAAACGTCACCTTTATGACGTTTGATGATTGATGATTTCTTGAACACGAGAGCAACGCCCGCATGTTCAATACTATCCCGGGCAGTTTCGGAGGTTGTCGCAGCAACCTCGTCGGAGCGTTGCCACTCATACCGCAAAGAATCAATAAGACTCTTCGCCTTTCCATAAGCTCCGATATATCGAATCACCGGAATCATTTTTTCAATCTCCTTTCTTGTAGCACTACTAAAACTCTTTTTAGTCAATCTCAGGTGTGCTATCCCCGTTCCATCTTCCCAAAGCTTCTCGTATAGCGTGGAATTACTAACGGCCGTTTTTTTTAAGAAGTATATCAGAGATTAATTAGACGGTCAATGATCGTCTAATATAGGACATTTTAATTCAACTTTTTTACTTTCAAAATTTTTAACCAAACTTCCTACAAAATCAAAAATAGCATCATTTAAAGAGATATTCCCTTTTGTGGCTTTTACAGCCATGGATGTGAGACTCGCCAATCTTCTCTTGATATCTGGAGTTAACTCTATCTCTTGAATGTTGTCTAATTTATTTATTTCTTCAAAAACAAGTTTGTCTGCGAATGCCCTAAAAGGTTCCATTAAATCATCGGCTAAAGGAAAGGGATTTTGTTGAGCACAGTGTTTAATCCCGTAATATGGAAGTAATCCATTTCCACAAATCGCCCGTATTACCATTGCTCTTAATACAGTATAGGCATAGTTTAATAATATGTTGATATCTTTTTTTGATCGATCTCTTGTAAATGATTTTCCAAATATAGATTTAAAATATATTGAAGCTGCAATACCTTCATTATTTTTAGAATCATTACTTAATGTATTTTTAGCCAGTTGTTTCAAACGAATAATGTTGGTATGATGAGGGAAAAGTAGCTCCAAGATTTTTGCTTGATTATAAATTTTAAATTGAACAATGCATTTCCATAAATTTTTTTTATAAGGTCTAGAACATTCTAGTTGTTTTTTTATTCTGGGAGCTATTAGCCAATGATCTACACAAGGAATGGTAATTGATTGAGGAATATAATTTTTTCCGCAAAATATTACATTCGCCCCTTGCTCGGTAATAGCGTTGATGACATTTTTGGATATTGTCGTATTGTTTGCAGACAGAATTACTGATAAAATATTATCTAATGGAACTTTTTCTTTGTAAGAAGTGTTGTTCCTTATAACAAGAAAACCTCTGTTTAGGGATAAAAAGATATTATCACTAGATATTTCTATTATTTGTTTATCCACGATTGTATTTCCCTTTTATGTATATTAAAACAAAATTTAAAATAATTATTTAAAATTTAATTGTCAATTAAGTTTTAAAATGCTTTTGTGCAAAAATGAACGGAGGTCTTCTTTGTTGGGCTATTCCTTTAATAAAATTGTATTGTCGCTTTTGCTCCTGCTTGACAATAGGGGGATTTTTGTGCTAAAAATAAGGCCGATTTTTTTTAGGTTTTATCGCTTTTTATTTTTTATTATTCAAGGAAGGTTAAAAAAATGCCGTTGAAAAGCACCAGAGGAAGCAATTATCCGGATTGGTATCAAAATGTTATTAGTGTCGCCGATATGGCTGAAGTCTCCTCTTCTCCGGGGTGCATGGTGATTCGTCCGTGGGGATATGGTATTTGGGAGCGAATTCAACGGGTTCTTGATGATAAAATTAAAGAAATCGGTCATGAAAATTGTTATTTCCCCTTGTTCATTCCCTTAAGCTATTTTCAAAAAGAGGCCGAACATGTCGAAGGGTTTGCCAAAGAAATGGCTATTGTCACGCATAGTCGTTTGACTATGCAAGACGGGAAATTAACGCCTGACGGTAAATTGGAAGAACCCTTGATTGTGCGTCCGACATCTGAGACGATTATTGCCGATTCTTTTTCAAAATGGGTTAAGTCGTATCGGGATTTGCCTATTATGATCAATCAGTGGGCCAATGTCGTTCGGTGGGAAATGAGACCGCGATTGTTCTTAAGAACGCGTGAATTCTTGTGGCAAGAAGGGCATACGGCTCATGCCACTTATGAAGAAGCCGAAAAAGAGGCTAAAACAATGTTGGACGTTTATGCTAAAGTCGCTCAAAATGCTTTGGCCATGCCGGTTATCAAAGGACGAAAGCCGGAGCATGAAAAGTTTCCGGGAGCCGTGGATACTTATTGCATCGAAGCCATGATGCAAGACGGGCGAGCTTTACAAGCCGGAACCTCTCATTTCTTGGGACAAAATTTTGCAAAATCAGCTAATATTCGTTTCCAAAATAATGAAGGAAAACAAGAATATGCCTATACGACCTCTTGGGGTGTCACAACACGTTTAATCGGAAGTCTCATCATGACCCATGCTGATGATGAGGGAATGGTTGTTCCGCCGAAAATTGCTCCGCAACAGGTTGTTATTGTTCCGATTATTAAGGATAAATCTCAAAAAGAGGAGATTCTGGCATATGCTCATAAATTAGCTTCTGCTTTATCTTCTCAGATCTATGACGGCGAGAAACTGCGTGTCAAAGTGGATGAAAGAGATAAAGAGGCGGTTGATAAAATGTGGGAGTGGACCAGAAAAGGAGCTCCTCTTGTTTGCGAAGTTGGAGCCAGAGACATTCAAAACAACGGTTTAATGCTCAGAACCAGAAATAAAATCAATACGCCCGATTGGAAAAAAGTTGTTTCTTTTGATAATTTTGTGCAAACGGTCTCGGAAAGATTGGGGACGTTTCATCAGGAATTGTATCAGGCGGCCGATAAACGATTGAAAGAAAATCAACGGACGGATATTAAGACGGCCGAAGAAATGCAAGCCTATTTCTCTCATCAAAATTCTTGGATTGACGGTTCTGAAGGAAAGGTTGCCTTTGTTCGCGGAAAGTGGTGCGAAGATCCGGAGACGGTCGAAAAAATGAAAGAAATGAAAATATCCATTCGGTGTATTCCGGAAGATCAAACGAATGAAGAAGGTGTCTGTTTATTGACAAATAAAAAAGCAACGCTTGATGTTATTTATGCACGGTCGTACTAAATCAGATATTGACTTTTGGTGTGAATGTGTCTCGGCTTTGTTTTGAAAGCCGAGGAGGATTATATTTTAGAGATTTTCTCAACGGATGTTTTGAGAGAATAGTGTTTTTTTCTGAAACAGTTGCTTTTTCTTGATGTTATCTGATGTTTTGTTTGAGACGGCATTACGTGGTCTATCTATCGAATTGTTTCAGAGAATCGGTCTCTATCTGGATCATTATTTCATAAAAAAGTGAACAGTTGTTATTTGTTTTATTTTGAAAATATTTGAGTATGACAGTCAATTTTTACGTTCATCAAAAAGCTTTCTGTCATCAAACTTTTGAGGGGTGAGGCCTCACACGAAAAAAGATTCTTTTTATTATGGAAAAAGGAAAATCGAATTATTATGGAAAAAGGAAAATCGAATTGGTTTAACTCTTTTTCTATCTTTGTCAGGAGCCATTTATCTGTCAGGGAGAAACCAATGGATGGATTTTGAGAATCTGAAAAAGAATTAGAAAAAATTTTAATTTGTATGATATTGGCTTTTTGAGAATTAACAGGAATCTGATTATTCAAGGATTTTATATCAGTAGGGATTCCCGCTATATTTATATGGAAAAATTTATATGGCAAAAATGGAAATGATTTGAAAGATTTCAGATTAGAAAGAGGGGAGATCGCCGAATTATTTAAACAGGATCATTTAAATCGGATATCAATCAAGGGATTAAGTTATTTTTGCATGAGATATCTTCTGTTAAAATAATGAGATTTGTCTGGGATGAATATTCTTATAACATACAAATGCGATAAATAACCCAACAAAATTTTTATTTGTAGCACGATTATGCTTATATATCAGTCTATTATTTGAAAGTTATGATGGTGACTGAACGATAATATGAAGATGACTGAGATATGAATCATAATCCTCTCTATAGAATCTGCCCATGTCACATAAACAATTTGTATCTTTTAGAGCCCATAATGACAGTATAAAAAAAAGAGCCAAATACAGGCTCTCTTAGTTGGTGGAGGTAAGCGGGATCGAACCGCTGACCTCTTGAATGCCATTCAAGCGCTCTCCCAGCTGAGCTATACCCCCAAAAGGTCAATGCCCTCAGTATACACATATTTTTTTTGATTGCAACAAAAAAATGTCTTCTTTTGAAAAAATGTCCGAAATAAAATTGATTCGGTTCTGTAAATTCTATATAATACTTCAAAAGAGGTCATAATCGTCTCGTTTGTCATCGTAAAGACCATTAAAATACGGATTTGATGAATGAGACCTGATAAAAACGGATTGTTTCGTGGAATACCGAAAGGGGAAACCTTATAACGGGAGAGAGTAATGGTTGAGTATACGATGGATGATTTTTTGGGGGGGAGGATTCGATTAAAGCAGGAAAAGAGCGGTTTAAGAGCAACCTCGGATTCGGTTTTGTTGGCTTCGTCTGTTGTGGCGAAGACACATGAAAGTGTTTTGGATGTGGGAACCGGAAACGGCGTTGTTGCACTTTGTATCGGATCTCGTATTAAGGATTTAGCGTTAACGGGATTCGAATTACAACCCGAATTGGTGGCATTGGCTCGAGAAAATGCCTCTTTTAACCGAATTCCTTTAGAAGTCATTCAGGGAGATGTTTTGAAAAGGTGTCCCGAATTGCATTCTCGTCAGTTTCATCATGTGGTGACGAATCCTCCCTTTTATACAGAAGATCATGTCAGACAAAATCCCCAACAAAAAACGGCATATAATCAGATGGTTTCATTGAGTGATTGGCTTTCTTTTTGTCTGCGTCATGTACGAGCCAAGGGAACGTTGACGTTGATACATCGAACAGAGGCTTTGTCGGAAATATTATCCGTTCTAAGTCCTAAATTGGGTGGTCTAGAGATTATTCCGATTCAACCGCGCTCGGATCGATCCGGAAAACGGGTGATTATTCGAGGGATTATGGGGAGTAAAAAGCCTTTAAGCGTTTTGCCGGCCCTTGTTTTACATGAAATGACGGGAGAGCGAACGACTCGTGCGGAAGATATTATGAGGCGAGGAGCTCCTCTGTTTTAACCTTGTAAAAGCGTGCTTTACTATTGAAAGAGGGTTTGTTTAAGAAGAGGTTGGGACTCTTGCCTTTACCATTTTTTATGGGTTTTATTTGTTGGAGCGGATTAAGGATATCTTTGAGGAGAGAGAAAAATAAACAATTTAAAAAACAGGTGTATTTTTTGTTGACTTCATCCGGAAAATTGAGTATAAGAAGTGTCAAAGGTCCCGTAGCTCAGCTGGATAGAGCAACAGCCTTCTAAGCTGTGGGTCGTACGTTCGAATCGTACCGGGATCGCCATAAAGCCCTTGTTTTAAAGGGCTTTTTTTGTATTCGTGTAAGTGATTGGGCTTAACCGGTTTGTTTTTTCGAAGTCGCTTTTAAAGATTCTTTCAAAAGAAGTCTCGATAAGGAGGAAGGGGCGATTTAGATAGATTTTATTTTGTATTCTGTTTAGAACGAGCCGTGTTTAGGGACATTAAGAGGCGAATCGTAAAATTTGTTCGATTTTAACAGGGGTGGTAGACATGAATGGACGGCGAACGGTAAACAGTTGCCCGTCAATCTCTCCAGTCCGGCATAAGAATTAAAACAGCCAATAAACGGAGCAGAGGGAGCCGAGTCGGTGTGGAACTCAAAATAATCTAAAGAATATATTGCATTTCATAAAATCATATGATATTCTGAAAGAACGTTGTTAGAAAAGTCGTGTCATGAAATAAGGTTGATTGGGGATTCATTTTAAGTGTCGTTATGAATGAATGGCATTTAAATTGTTTCCTTAAAGAGTCTCCTGGAAAACGGAGGTATTCGTTCCCGATCGGGGTTCAATGTGTTTTTTTTCTTAAAAAAAATATTTTATTTCAATGGATTTTGAAAAAAGATAAAAAAAAGATAAAAAAGGTGTTGACAAAGGGGATAAAATCTGATAGAGTGACACTCACCTTGACGGGAAAGGTTAAGGAAGGGTTAAGAAGAGATTTTTAACTTTGAGTTGATAGAGTTAGTGGATAGGGAAGAGAAACGGATGCACGGGTAGCTGTTAGTGTTGGAGCATTGATGGGTGTTCGTGCAAGCTATAGAGACGGAAGTGTATAGGAATATATATGGTAAGTTTTTGTAGGGTTTCTGTTAAGACTTTAGTTTAAGT